>CAKZVN010000078.1 GCA_937922105.1 uncultured Litorilinea sp. | reverse complement strand
TCTTGCCACCGCGCCCAAGTCCAACACCACCTTCGCCTTTTTCGACGCGCTGGAAACCGTGGGCAAAGAGGCTGACAGCGGCGTGCCCAACCACCTGCGCGACGCCAACCGCGACAAAGAGGGCTTCGGGCACGGCGAGGGCTATCTCTATCCCCACGCCTATCGCGACCATTGGGTCGCCCAGCAATATCTGCCCTCCTCGCTCCAGGGCAAGGTCTTTTACCAGCCGTCGGACCAGGGCTACGAAGCCGCGATTCGCCAGACGGTGGCGCGGCGCCGCGAGGCCCAGTTGGCGGCGATGCTGGCGGTGGAGGAGCGCCCCGCCGATGCGGAAATCCTGACCTTTGCCGCGCCGGACAGCGCGCGCGAACGCTGGCTGCAACGCACCATTTCCGGCCTGGGCGAGCGATTGGCGGGCCTGCGTGACCGTGTGCTGGATGCAGCACGCCTGGCGCGCCACAGCCTGGTGCTCGACCTCAAGGCGGGCAGCGGGCTGCTCACCTGGGAGGCGCTGCGCCGCGTGCCGGAGGGCGGCGTCTATGCCCTGGCGCGCACGCCACGCGACGCCGACGCGCTGCGCCAGATGGCCGCGGCCCTGTCCGAAGCCGAGCGCCCCATAATACTCTTGGGAGACTTGGACGACTTGGCCGCGCAACTCGCTGCAGTGGAGGGGCCGCGCCGCTTCGACGCGGTGGTGGGCTACCAGGTGCTGAGCGAGACGCCGGACAAAGCCGCTGCGTTGGCGCACATCGTCGCCCATTGCGCGGAGGGCGGCGTGATCAGCTTAGCCGAGCGCCTGCCTTACTACACGCAACGGCTCTACCGGCTGCTGCCCGCCGACGCCCTCGCGCCGGAGTTGGCCGCGCGCTGGGCCGCAGCCGAGGAAGCCATCTATGGCGACCACACAAGCCTAGTCGCCTGGGACGGTCATGATTTGCCCGCGCGATTGGCCGCGCTGGGCTATCGCGCCGAGATAAGCCACAGCGACGATCAGGCCGAGGTGCGCGTGGGCGCGGCGCTATTGGAGCGCTGGTTTGCGCCCCAGGGCGATACACGGCCCAGCTATGCCCAACACTTGGCCGCGCATCTCAGCGCCGCCGAGATCGCGCAGATTCGCGATCTACTCCAGCGCAGCCTGCTCAACCGTACCGTCGCCTGGCAAAGCCGCACACTCTATCTCGTCGCGCGGCGCGCTTAATCACCGGCTGCGGCCCTATCTCTACCACACTCCAGGAAAGGAGATGTCATGAGCGCAGCGTTGGTTGCGTTGGAGTCCACGGTGATTTCCCACGGCTTGCCCTATCCGGCTAACCTGGAGTTGGCTCGTGCGATGGAAGCCGAGGTACGCGCAGCAGGCGCGACCCCGCGCACCATCGGTATCCTGGGCGGGGAGTTGATCGCAGGGCTGAGCGACGCTCAGATCGTCCATCTGGCGACCGCGGTGCATGTGCGCAAGGTCAGCCGCCGCGATCTGCCCATCGTCGTCGCGCAGCGGCTGGACGGAGCCACCACCGTCGCCACCACCATGTGGATCGCGGCGCGCCACGGCATCCAGGTCTTTGCCACCGGCGGCATCGGCGGTGTCCACCGCGGGGACGGGACCGACATCAGCGCGGATCTGCCCGAACTGGCGCAGACGCCGGTGATCGTAGTCTGCGCCGGGGCCAAAGCCATCCTCGACCTGCCGGCGACGCTGGAATATCTGGAAACCTACGGCGTGACCGTCGCCGGCTCTCAGACCGACGAGTTCCCTGCCTTCTACAGTCGCAGCAGCGGCTTGGCGGTAGATGTGCGCTGCGACAGCGCACAGGAGGTCGCCGCGCTCTGGCGGGCCAAGCAGGCATTGGGGTTGCCCGGCGGCTTGCTGGTGACGGTCCCTGTGCCCGCCGCGGACGAAATTCCTGCTGCCGAGATCGAGCCGCACATCGCCCAGGCTGTCGCCGAAGCCGCGCGGCGCGGACTGCGCTCCGCCGAGGTGACGCCCTTCCTGCTGGCGCGCTTGGCGGAATTGACGGGTGAGCGCAGCCTGCGCACCAACGGCGCGCTGCTCCGCAACAACGCGCGCGTGGCGGGCGAGATCGCGGTCGCGCTGGCATCGTGAGCCGGCACAATCGCAACGCCCATGCGCTTTATGCATTATCGCATGTTTACCCGCCAGGAAGCTGCGAGCTTCCTGGCGGATCACCGATCGCCCCGCGTGCGTCCCCCCAACAACTCACTCGGCGCGTTGTAAGACCACGTCCTTCATCTGGATTTCGTCATAGGCAAAGGAGCGCGCCTGGATCAGCGGCAGCGCGTGGGTCACGCTCACGCCGATCACGTTAGGACCGGGGCGCAACAACGCTGCCGGCACCGGGACGGTGTAGGCGACCCAGCTGCGGCTGTAATCTTCGGGCGGTAGATAGTGCGGCAGGGGCGTACCATTGACCCAGATCACGTTGGCCCAAAAGTTGCTCTGCATGATGCGCAGGGTCAACTGCCACGGCTCTGTGCCGGGGTCGCGCAGATAGACGCGGCCCTCCCAAAGCGGACTGGGGTTGCGCGCGCGATAGATGGGAACCCAGGGCAAGCCCAGATGCGGCGCGTCGCCCAAGTGGACCACCGCGTCGGCGGCTAGGACCGGCACGCTGGCGGGCTGTGCGCCGGTGTGCAAGTCGGCAGGTTGTTGCCGGCGCAACACCGCCTGTTGCAGCGCAGTGTAGGCCGGGCGCGGGCGGCCCGCCAAGTCCAACAAGCTGTAGCCGCCCCACTCCGGGTGGGTCTGCCCGCCCAGGTTCCAGGCTGTAATCAACTCCACCCACGGCCAATCGCGGCGGATTTTCTCCAGCGCAGCGGCCCAGTAGTGCGCTTGCTCGGCGGGGGTCACCGTTTGCCAAGCTGCATGGGCGTTGGCGTGGACAGTCCAGCCCATCTCGGTGATCCAGACCGGCTTATGACCGTCACCGTGGCGCACCATGATGGCGCGCAGTTCCTCCAGGCGCGCCATATTCATGCCGGCGTTGTTGCCGGGCGGATCATCGGGCGGGCGACCGAAGCCATAGGGGTGCGCGGCTAGGACATCGAAATAGGGGGCCGCGCCGTAGGCATACATGGCTTCCAGGAAAAGGCGGTCATCCAAGGCCTCGTCGTTGCGCGTATTGGTGGGCGCAAGCCCGGCTGCGAGCACCAGCGCGTCCGGGTCGCCACCCTTAACCGCGGCGTAGCCCGTCTGCAAAAGCGCGACATACGCCTGCGGGTCGGGCGGTAAGCCGGACCACTCCAGCGCCAAGTTCGGCTCGTTCCAGATCACATAGCCTGCGACGCGACCCTGGTAGCGCGCGGCAACCGTCTGCACCAGCCGGGCATAGGCGTCCAAATCCACCGGCGGCGCGCCGGGAGCCGGCTGGGCCGGTTTGGCCCATGCCGGATGCTTGTCCAGCCGAATCACCAAGTTCAACCCATAATACTCCGCCCCGGCGACCGCTTCGTCCCAGGGCTGCCAGATAAATTGGCCGCGCGTCGGCTCGATCTCCCACCAGGGAAAGAGTTGCACCACCGTATCGAAGCCCGCAGCGTGGATCAAGGGCAACATCTCCGGGTTGGCGGAGACGGTGTGCATACCGTAGCGTGGCGCACGCCGCGGCAGGGAGATGGACGCGGCAACCGACGCGGCGGGCATCGCGGGCGCAGCCGCTGCCGTGGGCGCATGGCACGCCCCGTCGTCGCAGGCAGGTTCAAGCGCAAGTTCTTTGACCAGCAGGCCGCGGTCGGTAGCAGCGTAGAGGGTCGCGGCCTCCGGCGCAAAGGACAGCGCGGTCACGCTGAGAGGCGCATCGGGCGTGCCGTGTGCGCCGGCGTCAGGCGCCCAAGTTGCGCCGCCGTCGGTGCTGTGCCAGACGCCCGCGTACTTGGTCCCGGCATAGAGCACGTTAGGCTGCCGAGGGTGACGCGCCAGCGCGGTCACCGTGTGATTTTCCAGGCCGCGGCCCAGCCGCTCCCAGTGCTCACCGCCATCGCGGCTATGGTAGAGGCCGTTGGTCGCGCCGGCATACAGGACAGACGGCTCGATCTCATCCACTGCCACGAAAAAGACGCTCTGCCCGTCCAACAAGGGGGCGCGACGTTGCCAAGTCGCCGCGCGGTCCAGGCTGAGATAGAGACCATCCGCCGCGCCTGCCAAGAGCAGGTCCGAGGCATGGGGACTCTGCGCCAAAGCCAACACCTCGCTGACGGTGCTCATGCCGTCCCAGCGTGCGCTCCATTCGCCACCCGCCACTGTCCCGGCATAGACACGCTCGAACGCCACGCGCACCCAGAGCCGGCCCGGTTCGCCCCGGTCGGCGACCAGACCGGGAATGGCGTTGCCGTCCCAGCCGATGCGCGTCCAGTTTGCGCCGCGGTCGTCGCCCATCCACAGCCCGCCGCCCTCGGTTCCCACCAGCACGCGACCAGGTATGTGCGGGTCGGCGACCAGCGCACGGACTGTGCGCGGTGGCAGGCCCGCGCCGATCCAAGTCCAGGAGCGACCGCGATTCTCGGAGCGCACTACGCCGTCGTGCGTCCCGGCTAAGAGCGCGCCATCCGCTGTGAGCAGTAGCGCGGCAAGCGCCGGCGTCCCGATGTCGGGGTGAAGTTGCCACGTTTGGCCCTGGTCGTCGCTGCGATAGAGACCGTGCTGGGTTCCGGCCCACAAGCGCCCCTCGCCAGCGGTCGCCACCGCGACCAACGTCTGCACCATGCCGTCGCGCGGCAAGCCCGCGCCCCAGGGTTGCCAAGTCAGGCCGTCATCGCGACTGGCGTAAAGCGCGCCGGTGCTCATGCCCAGCAACAACATGCGTGACGCAGGCAGCGCCACCAACGCATCGGCGCGGCCCTCCAGCTCCGCAGTGATGCGCGCCCAGCTTTGCCCGCCATCCTGGGTGCGAAAGAGACCGGCGCGCGTGCGCGCCAGCACCAGCGCGGGATTCCAGGAAGCGTTCCACAGCGCGGCGACAAAGGTGTCGCCGATCGCCGCAACCTGGAACCAATTCTGCCCGCCGTCCTCGCTGCGCCACAGGCCTGCGCCGTCGCTCCCGGCTAAGAGCGTGCCGTCCGCCAGGCTCAACACGCTGAGCAATGCACCCGGCGCGGGGATAACCTCGGCTGTAAAAGTCATAGAGAGACCGGCGACGCGCAACAGCGCGGGCCAATTCCCTGCCGCCAACAAACTGCCGTCCGCAGCCACATGGAGGGCAAAGACGCTGCGCATAGTGGGCCATGCCGCAACGCGTGCCCAGCGCGGGTCGCCCGTGTCGTCGAAGCCGATGCTGCGATAGAGACCGGTA
>CAKZVN010000077.1 GCA_937922105.1 uncultured Litorilinea sp. | reverse complement strand
CAGATCTGTCTCGCGCGTGCCGGGCGCGCCGCCGCGCACGTCCACACCGCCCACTGCGCCTGCGGGCGTGAGGATGACGGTGCAGCCGGTGGCGGCGTCGAGATCGGTATAGTGACCGACCAGCACCCCGGGAATGGCGGTCAACGTCAAAGGCGGTTGGGCAAACTCCGCTGCGGTCATGGTCCTTTCTCCACACTCACATGATGACGGCACTCTACACGGGTGTAGTTGGACAAGTTGGTCGGATAAATCGTGTGAGCAAGCACCGGGTGCGACCGGAAGTCGTGCTGCTACGATAGCAGACAAACCGTGCAGCGCCCAATCCGCCGCCCTGCGTGCAGGGCCAACGGACTCACCGCCAAAGCACCAATCCGCCACTTGACAAGGTAGGGTAGACTGAGAGTGTCACCACCACAGAGTTCGGTCCCGCCAATCCGATTCCGCAAAGGAGAAACTCCCATGCTTCCCACCCACTGGCGCCGCGTGGCAACGCTGGACGATTTACACAAGGCAGGCTGTCTCACGGTACAAGTAGACGGCCATACCGTCGCGCTCTTTCTGCATGAGGGCCGCGTCTTTGCCGTGGACAACCGCTGCCCGCACATGGGCTTCCCCCTGGACCGCGGCACAGTGCAGGACGGCATCCTCACTTGTTATTGGCACTATGCGCGCTTCGATGTCGCCACTGGCGGCACGTTCGACCAGTGGGCCGATGACGTGCGCGCCTTTCCCGTGGAGGTGCGCGACGGCGAGGTCTGGCTGGACACACGCACCGAACCGGACCGCATTGCCCACCAGCAAGACCGGCTGCGCGTCGGCTTGGAGCGCGACATCCCGTTGGTCATTGCCAAAGCCGTGCTGACCCTGATGGACGATGACCCCAGCGCAGCTTGGCCCTTTCGCACCGGGCTGGAGTTCGGCGCGACCTATCGCAGCGCCGGCTGGGGGCAGGGGTTGACCATGCACGTCTGCTTCATGAACCTGTTGCCCCATCTCCAGCCGGTGGATCGGCCGCGCGCGCTGGTGCATGGGCTGTCGGCGGTGGCGCGCGATTGTGCTGGTGAGCCGCCGCGCTTCGGCGTGCGCCCACTGCCCGGCGGTGAAACCGACCAAGCGACGCTCAAACGCTGGTTCCGTCGCTTCATCGAAGTGCGCGACGCCGAGGGCGCGGAGCGCTGCGTCGTTTCCGCCCTGCGCGCGGGCGCAACGCCACACCAGATGGCTGACATGCTCTTTGCCGCAGTCACCGACCGCCGCTACATTGACGTCGGGCATCGCGCCGACTTCACCAACAAGGCGTTGGAGGCGCTGGACATTGCCGGATGGGACCTCGCCGAACCGGTGCTGACCAGCCTGGTCGCGGGCTATGCCGGCGCGGCGCGCATGGAGGAATCCAACGCATGGCGCAATCCAGTCGACCTGATTGAGATTCTCCAGGCCGCGTTCGAACAATTACCCGCATTGGCGCAGGCCGCGCCCACCGGGGCCAAGCCCCCCTTCGACGAGTTGGCCCAGACTGTGTTGCGCGACGATCCCCAGGCGACGGTAGACGCGCTGCTGGACGCCCTGCGCCGCGGCCTGCGTACCGATGAATTGGCCGAGGTCGTTTGCTATGCCGCGGCGCGGCGCATCGCCCAATTCCATACCAGCAACGAGTTCAGCGACTGGGATACCGCGCTGCACACCTTTACCTTCGCCAATGCCGTGCATCAAGGCTTGCGCCGCGCGCCCTCCCCGGAGCTGCTGCGCGGGGTCTTTGACGCAGCCATGAGCGTCTATCTTGACCGCTTCCTTAACTTGCCCGCGGCGCGGCTTCCCGACCTAACGCCCAACGGTGATACGCCGGCAGAGTTGCTGGACGAACTGGCTGCGCTCTTGGACCGTCAGCAGCAAGTCGGCCCGGCGGCGCGCTGTGTCGCCCGCTATTTGGCCGGACAACGCGCACCGGATGATCTGGTGGCACAACTCGGGCGACTGCTCCTGCGCGAAGACCGTGACTTCCACACCATTCAGTGTGTGGAAGCCGCCGTGCGCCAGGCAACGCTGTGTGCGAACCCCACGCGCCAAGCCCACTATCTCATCGCGGCGGCGCGTTACTTGGCAGCCCACGCGCCTACGGTGCGTAGCCAGACCCAGACCTATCAGATTGCCGGGCGGCTGCATCGAGGCGAAGCAGTCCTTGCCGAGGAGGGGTAGACCGCCGCGCGCAGGACAATACCCGGCGGGCACAAGCGACCGGTATGCGCGATTAGGCGATTTCACAGGGCCGGGCGTATACTAATATTTAGATTGTCGAAGGACGACCGCGCGAACCTCAGACGCTTACCCGGTCGTCGTGGAATTTCCGCCAAGAGGCAATCGTCTACATCGGACAGAGCACACCAATCGTCTTGCGGCACCGAGGCTATCCCTTGCGCATGGCCCGCCAGGGTGTAGCGCAGTTTCGTCTTACGTGTCTCCGCGGCAAGGTCTGCACGTGCGACACCGTCCGGGACGGCTTGCGCGGGCGTCTGCAGACGGCCCACACGACAGATCTCCGCCGCGAGGTGTCGGGAGTCGTGGCGTCCATGCGCCACTGTCCATCATCATGCAGGGTTCACTTGCACGGGAGAGAATAAGTATGAGCACATCATCACGATTGACGCGCCGCGGCTTCCTGCGCGGCACCGCCATGTTGGGCGCCAGTGCGTTCCTAGCTGCGTGTGCCCAAGCGCCGGCAGCCCCCAGCGCACCAGCCCCGGCTGCGCCTGCTGCGGCAACGGCAGCCCCGGCGCCGTCCCTCTGGTTTGACGTAGCCCCGGAGGCGCTCAACCCCCTGGGCTTGCAGCCCGGCACGTCCGTGGAAGGGGTTTTCTTCCAGGGCGGCTTCGGGCGCGGCTATCTGGACTATGCCGCCGACATCTTCCGCGCGCTGCATCCCCAAAACCCCATGACGGTGGAAGGCATCCAGCGTGTGGGGGACCAGCTGCGCCCGCGCTTCATCGGCGGCAACCCGCCCGACGTGATTGACAACAGCGGCGCGGGCAACCTGGACCAGGCTGCGCTGGTGGCGGAAGGCGAATTGCTCGACCTGGCGCCGCTCTTTGCTGCTCCGTCGCTGGACACGCCGGGCAAGACCTTCGCCGAGACCCTCTTCCCCGGCTCCCAGGTCACCGGTGTCTATGACGGCGTTCAGCGTGTCCTCCTCATGGCCTACACCGTCTCCGGCATCTGGTATAGCCAGACGCTCTTTGAGGAAAAGGGCTGGACCTATCCGCGCACCTGGGACGCCATGATGGACTTCTGCGAGATGGTCCGCAGCACCACCGATATGTATCCCTGGACCTACCAGGGGCGCTATCCGGGCTACATGGTCTTCGGCGTCTTGATGCCCTTGATCTACAAGCACGGCGGGCTGGCAGCCATCATCGCACAGGAAAATTTGGAGGAAGGCTCCTTTGCCAGCCCGGCAGTCGAAGCGTCGCTGCGCCAAATCCAGGCGCTCCACACCGAGGGCTACATCCTGCCAGGTACGGAGGGCTTGACCCACACCGAATCCCAGGCTGAATGGCTCCAGCGCAAGGCCGTCTTCATTCCGTGCGGCACATGGCTGGAAAATGAGATGCGCGACCTCACGCCGCCGGACTTCAACATGGTCGTGGCGCCTGTGCCCGGCGCCGTGGACGAGTCCACCGCCGACTCCATCAGCGCCTGGGCAGGCGAGAACTTCATCGTTCCCACCAACGCCAAGAATCCCATCGGCGGCATGGAGTATCTGCGCTGTCTCATGTCGCGCGAGAGCGCCAAGTGGTTTGCGCAGAATGTCAGCGCGATCATGCCGGTCATCGGCGGCACCGAGGGCGTGGAGCTTAGCCCTGCGGTCATGTCCGCGACCGCGATTGCCGAGAAAGCCGGCGACGACGCCTTCGACTACATGTGGCGCTATTGGTACACCGACCTGAGCACTGAATCCGCCAACCTGACCGGTGAACTGATGACCGGACGCATCCAGCCCGAACAGTGGATGGAAGGCATGGAGGCAGTGCGCGCCAAGGTCAAGGCCGACCCGGACATTCCGAAGTACAGCCGCAGCTAGGCGTAGGGCGAGGGCGCTGCCGACGCGCGCCGCCGACTTGACCGAAACCCGGCCTGTGCGCCGTTCCGGGCCGCAGGCCGGGTTTTTCGCCGGAGGTCTTTCCCATGTATCGCAACAAATATCGCCTCATCATCCCCTTTCTGGCGCCGTCAATCCTGCTCTACGTCGTCTTCGTCCTCTATCCTTATGTCAACGCCATGTACATCAGCCTGACCAGTTGGCGTGGGCTGGCGCGCGCGCCACAATTTGTCGGGTTGCAGAACTATCAGAACATGCTCAACGACGGCAATTTCTGGAACGCGTTGGGCAACAATGCCTTCTACATCGCGGTGTTACCGGTCTTTAAGCTCTCCCTCGCGCTCTTCTTTGCCTTTGTCCTGACCCAGGGCGTTCCCCTTTCCAAGTTCTATCGCGTCACCTACTTCTTCCCGCAAGTCATGTCCATGGTTGCCATCGGTGTGTTGTGGAGCTTTGTCTATCACCCCACCATCGGCATCCTGCAAGCCGTGCTCAAAGCCATCGGCATCAGCAACCCACCGGTCTGGTTGGGCAACCCGGACGCCGTCTTGCCGGCCCTCGCCGGGGTGAGCATCTGGGCCTCTGTCGGCTTCTACATGGTGCTCTTTATCGCTGCTATGGAGTCCATCCCCATCACCTATTACGAAGCCGCTATGCTGGACGGCGCCACACGTTGGCATATGTTTTGGAACATCACCCTGCCCATGATCTGGGGCACGCTCCAGACCGCGCTCATCTTCATCATGATCGGCGCGACCGATATGTTCGCCATCACCCAGACCATGACCGAAGGCGGGCCGAATCGCAGCTCCGAAGTGCTCTCGACCTATCTTTACCAAGAGGCCTTCATCAGCAGCCGCTTCGGCTACGGAACGGCGATTGCGGTGGCGCTCTTCTTGATCACGCTCTTCATCGCCGTTGTGCTGGCGCGGCTCCTTAACCGCGAGAACCTGGAGTACTAACATGGCAACCGACAGCATGGTGAATCCGCCCGCCACAGGCCAACTCACGCGCTATCGCCCAAGCAACGCCGAGATTGCCGGCAAGGTGCTCCTCAACGCGGTTTTGGCGTTTTGGGCCGTGCTTGTGATCTTCCCCATGGTCTGGCTGCTCTACACCTCGTTCAAGAGCGACCAGGAAATCTTCTTCAGCCCGTGGACCCTGCCCGCCACGCCCCAATGGGACAACTTCCGCCGCGGTTGGGTAGATGCGCGCATCGGCGAGTTTTTCCTCAACAGCTTCATTGTGGTCTTGCCCTCGCTGGCAGGGATTCTCTTCCTTTCCTCCATGACCGCGTATGTGCTGGCGCGCTTCCCCTTCCCCGGCAACCGCGTGCTTTTTTACACCTTCTTGGCAGGGATGCTCTTTCCCACCTTCCTGGCGCTGATCCCGCTCTTTTTCCTGGTGCGTAATCTGGGTATGAGCAGCACCTATCACGGGCTGATCCTGGTCTATATCGCCTATTCGTTGCCCTTCAGCGTCTTCTTCTTGACCGGCTTCTTCAAGACATTGCCGTCGGAACTCCACGAAGCGGGCATCATTGACGGGGCCAACCAGTACCAGGTCTTCTTCTTGATCATGTTGCCGCTGGCGCAGCCCGGTCTGGTGAGCATCGGCATCTTCAACTTCCTGGGCATGTGGAACCAGTATCTCCTGCCCCTGGTCTTGATGACCGACGCCAAACGCTACTTGCTCACCCAGGGCTTGGCCTACATGCTGCACCAGCAGTACTATCGCAACGACTGGAGCGCGCTCTTCGCCGCGGTGACCATGATCATGGTGCCGACGCTGATCGTCTATGTGATCTTCCAAAATCAGATTCAGAAGGGCATCACCGTAGGCGCGCTCAAGGGCTAACGCCGCGCCCCTTCCGTCACAGTCTGTGCTATCCTACCGGTTCGCGTGCCCCGATTTGTGGCGCTGCGAACCGGTTTCGTTTGTGGGATGATGCCCGGCGTCGTGCAGTAGGCGCGGTGGCGAGGGACGACTTTCGGAGCGAGATCGCGGGCCGTGGCTTTGGGCAATCGCCTACGACATCCGGCGCTGCGGCGTAGTATGCTACGCGGTCAGCCGGTCGGAACGCTGGGCACAGTTGCAACACATTGAGGCAGGAATGGCAGAGTTCGCACCCAGGGAGACCATCCGCAGTGCGGGTGGACAAAACGGACACTACGGACAGAATGGACAAAACGGCGATCAGGTTGCGCAGCCGGCAACCGTCACAGCCACAGAGGAAGCGCCCTCACCTCACGCCGGGCAATGGTATGTGGCAGCCTTCAGTGCCGCGCTCGCGCCCGGCAAGACGCTGGTCAAGACCATCGCCGACCAGGAGATCGTGCTCTGGCGCACGCCCAACGACCAGGGCCGCGTCCACGCCGCGTCGGCGGTCTGTCCTCACTGGGGTGGGCCATTGGGCGGCGGCAGCGTGGACGACCACGGTACGCTCACCTGTCCGTGGCACGGCTGGCGCTTTCGCCACGGGCATTGTCTGGAGCGCCCGCGGCTCAAGCTACCCCGCTATTTGGCCCACGACGACGGCATCCTGCTTTGGGTGCGCCTCCCCTGGGACATCGAGGAGATCACCGCACCGCCGCTCCAGGCGCGCCCGGCGGAGAGCCTAGCCTTCTGGTTCGACATCACCATCGAGTCCGATGTCTATCACGTGCAGGAGAATTATCTGGACTTTTTGCACCCGGCGGAGTATCACACCACCGTCTTCGCCCACTGCCGCTACATGGGCAAAGAAGGCGACGTCAACCTGGTGGAACTGGGCTATAAGTTGCCTTTCGGCAAGACCTTGACCACGCAGACGCGCGTCTGGGCGCCCACCCCCTACCAAGTCCGCAACGAGGTCTACGCCGGGCTGGGCGCAGGTACAGTCATCGAAAGCCACATCACCCCCATCACTGCGGACCGCTCCATCATCCACGAAATCTATCATGTGCCGGCTGCAATTGCGCCTAAGGAAGGATGGCCCCTCATGCGCTGGCTGATGCGGCGCTCGGCGCGGCGCATTCGCGTGGAGGACGCGGTCTTTTCCGCGCGGCGCTATCGCCTGCGTCGCTTGGGCTTTGTAGACGGTCGTGGGTTGCCCGTCAACGGCAAGACTGCACCCTATGTAGACGAATGGCAGGCGAGCGAAGCCGCGCTTCAGGTGGGACAGAAACTCGACACGCTGGTGGGGAAACGCGCCCCCAGCCATTATTAAACCGCAACCGCGGACAGGAGTGCTGTGTGGCGTCACCGTTCGACGACTTACGCATTGAATACCGGCGCGGGCGACTGTCGGAGACCGACGTGTCGCCCGACCCCTGGATCACCTTTCACGCCTGGTTCGACGAGGCGCGACAGGCTGGGCTGCACGAAGCCAATGCCATGACCCTGGCGACCGCAAGCAGTGACGGGCGCCCCTCGGCGCGCATCGTTCTGCTCAAGGGAGTGGATCGCCGCGGCTTCTGCTTCTTCACCAACTACACCAGCCGCAAGGGGCAAGAATTGGCCCAAAATCCCTGGGCCGCATTGCTCTTTTGGTGGGGACCGCTGGAACGCCAAATCCGCATCGAGGGGCGGGTGGAGATGCTCAGCGCCGCCGAGTCGGACGAGTATTATCACAGCC
>CAKZVN010000076.1 GCA_937922105.1 uncultured Litorilinea sp. | reverse complement strand
CCTCGCTGCCGGTAAGCAGCTGCGCCAGGTTGAAACGGTCAATGGCGGCGGGGTCGCAGACTGCGGGGCGGAACGGACTGTCCGTGCCCAGCTTGCGGCGCTGCTCCACGGGGAGGAGCGCGGCGGCAAGCCGGTCCAAGTTGTAGCCGGAGGCGCGGCGCCAGTGCTTGGGCCAGCGCGCGATGATCTCTGGGGTAACGTCGCGGAGCAGGCCGGGCAGGCGGCGGTAGATGGCAGCCTCCAAGCCGTCGCCGCGGCCTTTGGCTTCCAGCGCAGCCGGCTCCAGCGGCTCGAAGTGAGCGCGGCTGCCGTCAGCCAAAACGGCGCGGATGCTCTGCACATGGTCTGCCATCATGCCGTAAAGGATGGAGTGGCTGCCGGTGGCATTGTTGCCGACGCTGCCGCCTACGGTGGCGCGGTCTGCGCTGGCGGGGTCCGGTCCCAGCATCAACCCATGCTTGCCCAGCACGCGATTGAGCGGCGTGACCAGCATCCCCGGCTGGACGGTGGCGGTGCGCGCCTCCGGGTTGACCGCGACCACGTCCGCCATGTATTTACTGAAGTCCAAGACCAGCGCCGCGCCCACGGCTTGGCCCGCCAGCGAGCTGCCGCTGCCGCGCGGCAAGATGGGCACGTTGTGTTTGACCGCGATCTCCACCGCGGCCTGCACGTCGTCTGCGTTTTTGGGGATCACCACGCCGACAGGCTGGATCTGATAGAGACTGGCGTCGGTGCTGTAAAGCATACGCGAGTAGCCGTCGAAGCGGACTTCGCCCGCCACGACGCGGCGCAGTTGGTCAGCCAGCTCGCGGTGAGCATCAACGACGGGGCGCATGTCGGCGGCGGTGAGGGACGTGCGGGCAACCACAGCGGTCATACAAAGCCCTTTCCGGCGGGTTCGAGTGCAAGGCGCAGTTCAGGCAATGGCTTCACTTTATCCAAAGCGCGACAAAACGCCAAATCGCCGTGCGCGATCAAGAGCAGCATGCCGGGTGGGGGGCCGGTTAGGGCAGGGTGTCCAGCGCCAGACGTGGCGGAGTATAGTCGGGGTTGAGCGCGAGCGCGCGGCTCCACTCGGCGCGTGCGGTCGCCAGGTCACCCAAACCGGCGGCGGCGCGCCCGCGCCAATAGTGAATTTCCTCGATGCCAGTCCCGGCGGATGCCAGCGTCGCGCGGCCTAGTTCCAGCACCTCGTGGTAGCGTCCGGTCTCGGTGTACGCGGCAAAGGGGCCGAACTGATACCACAACATGCGCCAGGGTAGGCCGCCGGCGCGCGCCTGGTCGAAGGCTGCCGCGGCCTCACTATAGTCGCCCAACTCCACCAGCGTGCTGCCCAAATTGAAGTGTGCAAAGGGATCGCCAGGATTGGCGGCGACCGCAGCGCGCGCCGCAACCAGCCGCTCTTGCCACATGACCGCCGGGTCCAGACTTGCGCCGAGGATCGCGGCGACCTCCGCCGCGCGTTCCGGCGGATAGATCAGCACATAGGTGTAGTTGAAGACGCGCCAGAGCGCTTCCGTTTCGGCAACGTCGAGATAGATGCCCTGATAGCGCGCCGGGTCGGGGTTGACCAAGTCGCGCCCCACATAGGAGTCATAGGCGATCCAGCGCTGCCCGGCGTCATCATAACCCACCAGCAAGCGATAGTGACCCAGGCCGTCGCCAGGCGTCTCCTCCAGCCATGTCTCGATGAGCAGCGGGATGCCCGCAGCCAGGAAGGCGCGCGCGGTCTGCGCGGTGCCGCCGACGCGCACGGTGGCGTGGAAGCCCTGGCTGCGCGCATACGCGGCCAATTCCTCCGGGCCGACGTTTTTGTCGTCGGGATGGCGGCGCAGGGCCGCGCCTATCGTCGCCTGGTCCAGTGTGCTGCCGTAATAGCTGAGATTCATGGCGAGGGTTGCGGGGCCGCAGTTGTTCCACGTCTGCCAGAAGTGGCGCAGCCCGTGCAGATGTACGGCGGCAGGCAACAGCGTCGGCGCAGGAGCCGGCGTCGCGGTGGGAGTGGGCAACGGCGGCAACGGTGTGGCAGTGGGGAGCACGGTCGCTGTCGGGTCGGCGGTAGGGGTGGGAAGCGGCGTCGGCGGGAGCGTGGGCGGGCTAGGGGGTGGCGCGCTCGCGGTGGCAAGCGCCGGTACAGCCACAGGAGACAGGCGCGACGCGTCCGCTGCGGGAAGCAGCAGGTGCAGGCCGACTACCGAGACCAAGCCAAGTGCTGTGATGGTCAGCGCCACGCGCACGGGCGTGGGCATGTGTGAACGTCGCATAGTTTTCCAACGCTGCGCGCTGCCGACGGAGTTCCCACACCGCGCGCTGTGTACCCCACCCTACAGACCGGTGCCGAACCACCACCGATACTTCCTGTGCAATTGCCGTGCAATATTTTGGAAGTACAGGCTTGGCGCCGGTATGCTTTAGGCACGGAATCGCCCCACGCAGCGCGGGGCCTGGATACAACGACTACATGGAGACCGACACGGAGAATCGCATGGCAGGGCAGACGGACAATCGGATCGTGATGTATACCACTGCGTGGTGTGGCGATTGCTGGCGCGCCAAGCAGGTGATGCAGTCCATGCAGGTGCGCTATGCCGAGATTGACATCACCCACGACGAAGACGCCGCCGCAACGGTGATTCGCCTGAACAACGGGCATCGCAGTGTGCCCACCATTCTCTTCCCCGACGGCAGCATCCTCACCGAGCCGCCTACCGCCACCTTGATGCAGAAGCTGGAGAGCCTGCGCCAAGCCCAATTGCTCTGAGCGGCTGCACCTTCCCCCAAGGCGTTCCCCCAAGTCGTCACCGGTCGTTCCCGATTGCAGCTGCGCGCAAGGGACGACCGGTATTTTATGTCCGGCCCAGCGTTTGCATCCAGGCCCACTGAGCCGCCAACCCCTGGGCCAACGTGGTGCGTGGTCGGTAGCCGAGCAGCCGCTGCGCCTTGCCGATATCGGCGGCGGTGCGCCGTTGATCGCCGGGCCGCGGCGGGCCGTGGACGATGCGCGGCGACTTGCCCGCCAACTCTTGCAAGAGCGCCAGTACCTGGTTGACGCTGACTTCCTCGCCGCCGCCGATGTTGAAGGTCTCACCGATGCTGCGCGCGGGCTGCTCAAAAGCCAGCACCAACCCCTCGACGCAGTCATCCACATAGGTGTTGCTGCGGCTGTCGGTGCCGTCACCGTCCACGGTGATGACCGCGTCGTCCAGCAGCGCGCGCATGAAGATGTGATAGCCCATGTCCGGGCGCTGACCCGGCCCATAGACCGAGAAAAGGCGCAGGATGGTGACCGGCAGGCCGAAGTTGGCGGCATAGGCATGGCAGAGATGCTCCGCCGCCAGCTTGGTGATACCGTAGGGCGAGACAGGAGCCAGGGGGGCGTTTTCGTCGCCGGTGGCGAAGCGCCCGTAGACCGATGAGGTGGAGATTTGCAGGAAATGACCGATCCGCGCGGCGACTGCCGCGTCCAAGAGCCGCTGGGTCGCCAAGACGTTGCAGGTCATGTAGGTGTCGAACTCGCGCCAACTGCGCAGCAGCCCGGCTTGCGCGGCCAAGTGAAAGACCGCCTCTACCCCCTCCAGCAGCGGAGCTAACGCAGCCTCGCGCAGGTCGGCTTCATGGAAGGTAAAACCGGGCCGCGCGCGCAGCGGGACCAGATTGCGCTCCTTGAGCGGGCGCGGATAGTAGGGCACAAAGGCATCTACACCGATGACGTGGTGCCCGCGGTCCAGCAGCGCGGTGGCAAGCCTGGAGCCGACAAACCCGGCTGCACCGGTGACCAAGACAGTGGTCATGCGAGAGTGTCCTCCTGGGGCGGCGCGCTGTGACGCCCGCGCCGCGGGGTGGTGAGATAGTGTTGCCAGAGCAGCCGCGCTGCCACGGCGCGCCACGGTCGCCACGGCTCCGCCACTGCGGTGAGCGTCGCCGGGTCCGGTCGCGTTGCCAGTCCTTTGACCTCCTGCGCGGCGATTGCCAGGGCCAAGTCGCCTGCGGGCCAAGCGTCGGCGCGGCCCAGTGCCATGAGCAGATAAATCTCCGCGCTCCACGGGCCGATGCCCTTGCGCGCCAAGAGCTGTTCGCGCACCGTGTCGTCGGCGAGATAGGGCAGCGCGTCCAAGTCCAGTTCGCCGCACAGGATCGCTTGGGCGAGGGCGCGGGCGTAGCCGATCTTCTGGCGGCTGAAGCCGATGGCTTTGAGCAGCGCATCGTCCAGAGCCAGAAATCTGTCCGGCGACAGCGGGTCCACCGCAGCACGCAGACGGTCGTAGGCGGCGCGCGCCGAAGCCAGCGACACCTGTTGCTCCAGGATGATATGCACCAGCGTGCCGAAGCCGTGGGGGCGCGCCCACAGCGGCGGGGTTCCCACGCGGGCGCGCAGCGCAGCCAGGTCGGGGTCGCGGGCAACCAACTCGGCGACACCCACAGTCAATGTGTCCGTGGTCAAGGGCGCGAGCATAAGCTAGCTGTTCACGCCATGCCAGACCAGGGCCGACGCGCCGACCGCGCTGGAATGGACCGCGGAGGGCACAATGCGCAGCGGGTCGAGGCTTTGCGCGGGAACGCGGCGCGCCAATTCGCGCTGCGCGGCGGGCACGAGCAGGTCGAAGGCGGAATGGCCTAACCCGCCGCCTACCACGATAAGCGCCGGGTTGACCACCGCCACGAGGACGGCAAAGGTCATGCCCAGCCAGCTCGCAGCCAACTCCAGCGCGGCGACTGCCGTGGGGTCGCCTGCGCGCGCCTGGGCGACGATCGTTTCGGCGCGCAACTCCGGATCGCGTGCCCAAGCCGGCGCATCCGGGCCGGTTGACGCGTGGACGCTGCGTACCAGACCGGGACCGGAGACCACCGTCTCCACGCAGCCGCGCAAGCCGCAGGCGCAGGGACGCCCCGCCGGGTCCAGGACCAGATGGCCCAACTCGGCCGCGGTATAGCTTGCGCCCGCCACCACACGACCGTTGACCAGCAGCCCGCTGCCCAGCCCGGAGCCGACCGCGACATGCGCGAAGGTGTCAATGCCCCGCGCCACGCCAAAGACATACTCGCCCAACGCCTGGACGTTGGCATCGTTTTCGATGTAGACCGGCAACTGCACGGCGTGGTGCGCGGCGATCCACTCGGCAACTTGCCGCGCCACCGGCACTTCGACCCACCCCAGATTGACCGCGTTGCGCACGACGCCCGCGGGGCAGTCCACATAGCCGGGTGTGCCGATACCCACCCCGCGCACCGGGCCGGGCGCGTTTTCCAGCAGGTCCCCTGCCACCTGGGCAATGCGCGCCACTACTGCGTCCGGGCCGTCCGTTGCATCGGTGGCTGCGCGTCCCTCGCGCACGACTTCGCCCGTATTACTCACCAGGGCAGCCGCGATCTTGGTGGCGCCTACATCTACGCCCACGGCAAATTCCCCTGTCGCCTCTTGTGTGGTCATGGTCGCGCTCTCCTTGCCGCGCGTGGCTGAGCGCCAGCGCGTTCCACGTCCGTCTCACCGGCATCCGGTTCCATCTATCGTATAGTGTACTCCTACTGCCGTTCTTTGCGACACTTTGGAATCGTCAGGTATACTTTGCCGATGGGCGCGACGCCGGCAGTCGAGACCCTGCGCGCCGCGAAGGGTGATGGCGAGACGTGCCCGATTGTACAACAGACCCTGGTGCGTGGCGACAGTGTCTCGGCGCGCCACGGCGACCGGTTCTACAGCGCAGTCTACCCGCGGGGTAGAGGGAAAGGCATCATGGCAAAGGTTCTCGTTACCGGGGGCGCGGGCTTTATCGGCTCCAACTTAGCCGCCCGGCTGCTGAGCGAGGGACACGACCTCACCATCTTCGACAATCTCTCGCGCTCGGGCTGCCATGCCAATATCGAGTGGTTGCGCGCCACCTACGGCGCGGAGAGTTTCCGGCTGGTGCGCGCGGACTTGACGGACTTTGCGGCGCTGGCTGGGGCCGCGGAGGGCGCACAGCGCATCTACCATCTGGCGGGCCAAGTCGCCGTGACGACTTCCGTGCGCAACCCGCGCCAGGATTTCGAGGACAACGCGCTGGGTACGTTTAACGCGCTGGAAGCTGCGCGCCTACATGGGGACAACCCGATTTTTATCTTTGCCAGCACCAACAAGGTCTACGGCGGTATGGAGGAGGTGCGCATCGAGGCGCGCCCCACCTGCTATGCTTACGCCGACCTGCCCCTGGGTATCCCGGAGAGCAAGGCGCTGGATTTCCATTCGCCCTACGGCTGCTCCAAAGGTGCGGGCGACCAATATACGCGCGACTATGCGCGTATCTACGGACTGCGCACGGTGGTTATGCGCCAATCGTGCATCTACGGCTATCGCCAGTTCGGCATCGAGGACCAGGGCTGGGTGGCGTGGTTTATCATCGCCGCGCTCAAGCGCCGTCCCATCACCATCTTCGGCGACGGCAAGCAAGTGCGCGACATCCTCTTTGTGGACGACTTGCTAGACGCCTACGACGCGGCGGTGGCGCACATTGACCAGGTCGCGGGCGAGGTCTACAACATAGGCGGGGGCCCGGAGAATACCCTGAGCATTTGGGCGGAGTTCGGGCCGTTGCTGGAAGAACTCATGGGGCGCCCGATCCCGGTGGCGTATGCCGACTGGCGGCCCGGCGACCAGCGCGTCTACGTCAGCGATATTCGCAAGGCTGCTGCCGAACTGGGCTGGCGCCCGCGCACCCCTGTGCGCGCGGGAATCACCAAACTCTTTGATTGGATCAACGGCAACCAGTCGCTCTTTGCCCATCTTTAGCGCCCGGCGCCACTTTGCTTATGGATCATGACGCGACTCGCGGGCCATCTCCATCATCCGGTCCGGCGCATTCTCCCTCGATTGCGGTGATTGTGCTGGTCTGGAACGGCGCCGACTATCTGGACGCATGTCTCCAGTCGGTGTTGGCCCAGGACTATGCCCCCTTGCGCGTCTTGGTGGTGGACAACGACTCGACGGACCGCTCGGTGGAGATCGCACGGCGCTATCTGCCGCGCATTCGCCTGATCCAGACCGGCTACAACTTCGGCTTTGCCGGCGGCATCAACGTAGGCTTGGCAGAAACCGACGCCGACATCGTCATCCTGCTCAACCAAGATACAGTGGTACAGCCCGGCTGGCTCCAAGCCATTGCCGCGACCTTTGCCGGGCACGCAGAGGTCGGCATTGTCGGCTGCAAGCTCTACTATCCCCGGAGCCGCACGCTGCAACATGCGGGCGGTTGGGTGCGCCGGCCCGACGCGTTCAGCTATCACATCGGGCAAGACGAGGAAGACAGCGGTCAATACGATACCCTAACCGATGCCGACTATGTGACCGGCGCAGCCTTCGCCATTCACCGCCGGGTGCTCGACGCCCTGGGTGGGTTGGACGACCTCTTCTTCCCGGCCTTTTACGAAGAGATTGACTACTGCTATCGGGCGCGGCGCAGCGGCTTTCGCGTGGTTTATCAACCGCAGGCAGTGGTCGAGCATTACGAGACGACCTCGCTAGCCCCGCAAAGCTATCGCCGCGTACTCTCCTTCCATCGCAACCGGCTGCGCTTTGTCCTGCGCCATTGGGAGATGCCGGACTTGACTGCGCTGGTGCTCGCCGAACGCGAAGCCATTACCGCCACTCGATGGTTGGAAGACGCCGCCGCGCGTGCGCGGGCCTATTGGCTGAACTTGGCCTACTTGCCCGAGATCGCCGCGGCGCGACGGACCGCCACGAATCTCGGCGCGGCATGGTCGGAAGGTGATCTGCGCCGCCTAGCCGATGCGCTGGAGTCGCTGCGTAGCCAGGCGCAAGAGCGGGTCATGGCGCTGGTCGAGGAAAGCCTTGCCCTGGAGCCGGAGGCCGAGGTGAGCGCGACGCCCCCCGCGCCGTTGGTTCCCGGTTGGGAGATCGAGCGCAACCCCCTCTGGGTCACTACCGACGCCACGCATCATATCCGTGCCTTGCTGGCGCGCATCGCCGCGGACCAGACTTTACGCGAACATGAATTCCGCTCCAACCTCCCGCTGATCGGCGGGTTGGTGGCGCGGCTGCGCTCCTTGTGGCTTTCGGTGGCGACGCGCTGGTATGTGCGCCCGGTCTTGCACCAGCAATCGCAACTGAACGCCACCATCTTGCAGGCGTTGGCGTTATTGCACCAAATGACCGCGGCATTGGCTCAAACCCAGCAACTGGAGACCGAGCGTCTGCGCCGGACGGCACAGCGCCACAGCACCTTGCACGCTCGCCAGGCGCGCCAAGCCGAAGCCGTGCGTACTCTCCTGGCAGGCGACGATATTGTGTTGGCAGAGGCAGTGCGCCGCGCGCTCCACCGGCACGACCAGCCGCAGCCGCATTCCCGTACGCCCGACCCCGCTGCGCACTAGGACGGTCGTGCAGGGCTGCCCATGCCGAACCTTGCCCACCATCAGGATATAGCTCATGAGCGATCCGCAACCAAGCCGCCCCGATGAAGTCGCCGCCGTGATTGACATCCGCCAACCGGACGTGGATGTGAACGAGGTCATGGCGCGCATACGCGCCCGCATCCAGGCGCGGCGGCTTGCCGCACAGGAAAAGGGGCTGGACTTCGACCGGCTGCCGGGCTACGACGAAACGGCAACGCGTCGCGGTCATCTGAGCGGCGATTTCTATTACGACTTGCACCAGAGCCGCCAGAGCGCCGAGGAGATTTGGGTCTCCCTGTCGCTTATGGGCGACGAGCGCTATCCGCGCTGGTTGAGCGCGCCCATCCGCCGCATCCGTCACGCCGCGCATCAACTGGTACTCTACTATGTGAACA
>CAKZVN010000075.1 GCA_937922105.1 uncultured Litorilinea sp. | reverse complement strand
ACGGGTATCACCTCATGAAGGACGGCGACTCATGCGACGACATTGTTAAGCATGGCGCATTGCTGGCACATGTACACATTGCTACTGTCCCAAACCGACTTCATCCGACACACGACCCGCACGAACAAGGAGTACCCATGTACGCACACCGGACTGTTGGTCACAGGCTGTCTCTCATTTTTTCCCTCTTGATGGTTGCGGCGCTGATGTTGAGCGCGTGTGCTGCCCCTGCG
Organism: uncultured Litorilinea sp.; assembly: GCA_937922105.1. Taxonomy (GTDB): domain Bacteria; phylum Chloroflexota; class Anaerolineae; order Caldilineales; family Caldilineaceae; genus QEUY01. The sequence continues at coordinate 7,173 of CAKZVN010000075.1, read as the reverse complement.
CCTGCCGCCCAGCCCGCGGCCCAACCCGCACCACCGGCTGCGGCGCCTGCCGGCCCCAAGACGCTGACCGTAGCGCTCACCACCATCCCCAACTCGTTGGATATGCCCAAGACCGCGGAGCGCAACGCGTCCAACGCGGCGTGGCAGTTGTATGACTCGCTGCTCTGGATTGACGACAACGGCGACCTGACGCCGGCGCTGGCGACTGCCTGGGAGATTGACGAGACAGGCACGGTCTATACCTTCACCCTGCGCCAGGGCGTGACCTTCCACAACGGCGAGCTGTTCAACGCCGACGCCGTGGTCTTCACCTGGGAGCGCAACAAGAACCCGATCAACCAGTACTACACCGACTGGATCATCGCCGACTCGGTGGAAGCGGTGGATGAATACACCGTAGTGGCGCGCACCGCGGAGCCGCAGCCGCTCTTCCTGCGCGTGGTGGCGTCCAGTTGGGCTATCGTGCCGCCCGGCTATATCGCCGAGGTGGGTGAAGAGGGCTTCCTGCGCCGCCCGGTAGGCACCGGCCCCTTCAAGCTGGTGGAGTTGGTCGAGGGCGACCGCATCGTCATGGAAAAGAACGAGAACTACTGGCGCACCGGCTACCCGCTGATTGACCGTCTGGTCTTCCGCCCCATCCCCGAATCCTCGACGCGCGTGGCGGCTATCCGCACGGGTGAGGTGGACATCGTGACGCGCCTGAGCGCGGAGGAAGCCGACAGCCTGCGCGGCGTCCCTGGGCTGGAGGTGCGTTCCTATCCGGTGGACCGCGTCTACTACATCGCGTTCAACAACATGACCACCGGTCTGGATAAGCCGACGATTGACCCCAACGTGCGCTTGGCGATGAACTACGCGGTGGACGTGGAAGCCATCATTGACGCCATCTTCAACGGTCATGGGCGTCAGGCTGTGGGCTTGATTACCCCCACCAACTTGGGTTACGATGACACCATCCAGCCTTACGGCTACGACCCGGACAAGGCGCGTGATCTGCTGGCAGCCGCGGGCTACCCGGACGGCTTTAGCATGGAGATGGCCTGCCCTGCGGGCGCCTACACCAATTTCGAGCAAGTCTGCGAAGCGGTGCAAGGTTTCTTGGGCGAGGTCGGGATCAACGTCAGCCTGGAGATCATGGAGTCCGGCGCGTTCTGGGACTTGCAGGCGAACAAGGCGCTGCCGCCTCTCTTCGGGGACAGTTGGTCCAACACAGGCAGCGAATCGCTCTTCCGTCTGCGCGGTGCGCTCATGGGGCCGGACGCCAGCTATTCCGCCTGGGAAGACCCGGTGATCATTGACCTACTCAACCGCATCTCGGTGACGGTGGACGAGCAGGCGCGCGCCGCCATGTACAAGGAACTCATGCGGTACATGCACGAGAACCCGCCCTTCATCTACCTGTATGAGCCGGTCACCTTCGAGGTGGTCAACAGCCGGGTCAAGAACTTTAAGCCGCGCGCGGCTGAGCAGTATTACCTCTTTGCCGTAGACGTCGAATAACCCCTTGCGCTCGACACAGCACGGGCAGCCGCCGGGCGGTTTCGCTGACCGGCGGCTGCCTGCCTTGTGCCCATCATGATTCGCTACTTGCTTTCACGTTTAGCCCAATCCGTGCTGATTTTGGTCGGGGTATTGATCCTGGTCTTTTTCATGTTACGGCTGACCGGCGACCCCACCAACCTCATGGTGCCGCGCGACGCCACCGCGGAGCAGCGCGAACGGGCGCGCGTCGCCCTGGGCTTCGACCGCCCCCTCCCTGTGCAGTTCGCCGAGTTTCTCCTCAACGCATTGGCGGGCGACTTCGGGCGCTCGCTGCGCTACGGTCGCCCGGCAACTTCGCTCATCCTGGAGCGGCTGCCCGCCACGGTGGAGTTGGCGACCGCCGCGCTCCTCATGTCCGTGCTGATGGGCGTGCCGCTAGGGCTGCTGGCGGGGTCCCGCCCAGGAACCGGCTGGGACTTGTTCGGCCGCGGCGTCGGTCTCTTAGGACAGACCATTCCCAGCTTCTGGCTGGCGCTCATGCTCATTGTGGTCTTTGCGGTCAATCTGCGCGTCCTGCCCTCCTTCGGGCGCGAGACTTGGGAAATCTGTTGCGGCATACGCCTGCCCGCGGGCAACATCATCCTGCCCGCGTTCGCGCTGAGCATCTTCACCATGGGCCAACTGGTGCGCTTTACGCGCGCGGCGGTGCTGGAAGTCCGCAACGAGGACTATATCCGCACCGCGCGCAGCAAGGGGCTTTCGGCGCACACCATCTACACGCGCCATGTGTTGCGCAACGTCGCCATCCCGGTGATCAGCATCCTGGGCGTGCAGTTCGGCTATCTGCTCAGCGGTTCCATTTACATCGAGACCATTTTCTCATGGCCCGGGCTGGGCAATCTGCTCGCGGAGGCTGTGGGCAATCGCGACTATGCGTTGGTACAGGCGTTGGCCTTTTTTGCCAGCTTGGTGGTGGTCCTGCTCAATCTCGTAACGGACATTGCCTATGCCTTTGCCGACCCGCGCATCCGCTACGGATAGGAGGCGGAGGACGCACCACATGAACAGAAAGGTCCGAGGATGAGCCAGGCGACTGCCGCCGATCTCTTGCCTGTACCGGCGCGTGCACGCACGGGCGGCTGGGCACGACGCCTGCGCCGGGACCGCGCCGGGCTGGTGGGGTTGGCGTTGTTTGTTCTCTTGGTCTTGACCGCGCTCTTTGCGCCCTGGATCGCGCCCCACGACCCGTTGGCGCAGAATCTGCGCGCGTCCAAGTTGCCGCCCGCTTGGCAGGACGGCGGCTCCTGGGACCATCCCCTGGGCACCGATAACCTGGGCCGCGATATCTTCAGCCGCGTGGTCTATGGCAGCCGGGTGTCGCTCACGGTGGGCTTTTTCGGCGTGCTTTTGGCGGGCAGCCTGGGGTTGATGATCGGCCTGCTGGCGGGGTATGTGGGTGGGCGCACGGACAATATCATTATGGGCGTGGTCAACCTGATCCTGGCTTTGCCCTATCTGGTCTTTGTGGTCTTTGTGGCGTCCATTCTAGGGCGCAGCCTGCTCAACGTCATCCTCATCTTCGGCCTGACCGACATCCCCATTTTTGTGCGCATTGCGCGCGGGGAGACCATGCGGCTGCGGCGCACGCTCTTTGTGGAGGCCGCGCAAGGGACCGGCGCAGGCGGCTTACGCATCCTGTTGCGCCATGTGCTGCCGAATCTGGTCGGCCCCTTTGTTACCATCGCCACCTTTGAGATGTCGGCGATGATCTTCTATGAAGCGGGGTTGGGTTTCTTGGGGTTGAGCGTGCCGCCCAGCATTCCCAGCTGGGGCAACATGCTGGACGCCGGACGGCGCTTCTTGACCATCTACCCGTGGATGTCGGTCTATCCCGGCTTGGCGATTGCGCTGACCGGCCTCGCCATGAATCTCATGGGCGACTGGCTGCGCGATGTGCTGGACCCCAAGTCGCGCGAGCGGTGAGTCACGCAGTTTCCAAAATAGACGCGCAGCCCGGCGCAACTACTCGGCGCGCACCAGGGTCATGGAATCGCCCTCGGTGTCCAAGCGCAGAGTCAGGGTGTCCCCGTCCAGCGTATAGCCCACCACTCGGCCCAGCCCGGCACCGAACTGGTAGTCCTGCGTGTCGGACGGGCACCCCATGAGCGTCGTCATGATGGGGCCGAAGGAGAGGTTGGTGCCGTCTGCCGTATAGCTGCCGCCGCCCCGATTACAGTCGAACTGAGCGGCGACGCGACCGTCAGCCTGGAAAGTCACGGTATAGCGGCTGGGGTCGCCCACCGTCACGACCTCGCCCTCCAGCACGGCTTCCACCCATTGCCACGTACCCAAGAGCGCCTCGTCAATGACCACCGCCGGTTCTTCGGCGGCGGGCGGCGTCGCGCCGGGCACAGGGGTCGGCTCAACCTGGACGACAAAGGTGCAGGCCCCCAAAACCAGACTTGTCAGCAAGACAGCGGTCAAAAACAGAATACGCACGGATTGCTTTGGTTGCATGATGAATTCCTTTCAGCGGTTTGATTGGTGAGCGAGCACGCAACGGCCTCTCGCTGCTGGATGAACCCGGTACGTTTTGCCCCGCGCCGGGGGTCTATCAGCCGATAAACTATGTCAATAGACTGCAAGTGAGCAGAAAATGTTCCACACCGTCCCACAGCCACGTCGCTTTGCCGGAACCGCCCGTGCGGTGGTACGCTCCCTACGCGCCGAAGTGCGGCGGCAAACACGCACCGCAGCGCGCCGTCACCGAGTCGTCATCGTTCCAGAGGTATATTCATGCAGGATGCGTCCCTCCCCTTTACCCTCTCCATGACCCATGTCTATGCTCCGCGCCCGCGTTGGGTGGCGGGCGATTTCCACTGCCACACCGATCACTCCGACGGCGCGCTCAGCGCAACGGAACTGCTGGACCAGGCGCGCGCCGAAGGACTGGACTTTTTCGCCATCACCGATCACAACACCCTGACAGCCTACCCCCATTTCGGCGCGCCGCCCCCGCTCTGCGTCATCCCCGGCTTGGAGGTCACCTTCAAGCAAGGTCATTACAACGTCTTCGGGTTGACCGCGCCCGCGGCGTGGCAGGAAGCCGTGACCCAGGGGCCGATTGACCTGGACGCAGAGACAGTCGCGGCGGACGTCAACGCTCTCCTGGCTGCCAGCGCGGCCCAGGGGCTGCTCAACTCCATCAACCATCCCCTATTGGCCCCCTGGGCCTGGCGCTTCCCCGATGTGGAACTGCGCCATATCCACTGTCTGGAGGTGTGGAACGACCCGTCATGGCCCGACAATCGTGTTGCCAATCCGCTGGCGGTGGCGATGTGGACGGCCTGGCTCAACGACGGACATCGCATCACCGCGGTCGGCGGCAGCGATTTCCATCGCCCCGTCAACAAGCCCGGCGTGGTCAAGCCGCCCGACCGTCTGGGCCTGCCGCGCACGGTCGTCTATGCCCATGCGCTCTCCGGCGCCGCCATCCTGGACGCGCTGCGCCGGCGTCAGGTCTACGTGAGCATGGGCGCCGAGGTGCGTTTTTGCGCCACGCTGGGCGCCCAGGAGTTCGCCGTGGGCGCAGAGATCGGCCCACAGCGCGGTACGCTGGAACTCCATGCGCGCGTGGAGGCAACCACGGGTCGCGCCGGGGTCGCGCGCTTGGTGGAGCGGGGCGAGACACTGGTGGAGGCGCCGCTGCACGGTGAGGCGCTCACCCTGCACCATGCCGTGACGTTGGACCCGGCACAGCCCACCTGGTTTCGCCTGGATGTGCTGGACGGCAACGGCTTGCTGTGGGCGCTGACCAACCCCATCTTTGCCGGGCCGCAACCCACGCCTACGCGCACACGCTACGGCGACTTTGTGGATACCGCCACGCTCACCTTGCTGCCGGGGTAGTCCCATGCCGCCCATTACATTCGGCCCGCGCGCCTTCGACGCCGAGTTGGTCATCTTCGACAAAGACGGCACGCTCATTGACTTTGCCCATCTCTGGGGCGCCAAGACCGCGGCGGGCGTGGAAGCGCTGGTCCAGGCGCTGGATGCGACGGAACGCCGCGCTACGCTGCGCGCTGATCTCTACGCGCTACTGGGCTACGACCCGGAGCACGCGCGCTTCGACCGCCACAGCCCGGTCTTGACGGCCCCCATGCCCAAGCTCTACACGCTCGCCGCCGCCGCGCTTTATCGCCACGGCTGGGGCTGGCTGGAGGCCGAGTTGCTGGTGGAGCGCACCTTTGCGCCCGCCATGCTGGCGGCCTTTGACCCGACCATGCTGCGCCCCACCGCGGACTTACCCGCGCTTTTTGGCGCGCTGCACGCCGCGGGCGTACACCTGGCGGTGATCACCAGTGACGACCGCGGTCCTACGCTGACCACCCTGGCGTGGCTAGGCATTGCGGAGCAGGTGCGCTTTGTCGCCGGGGCCGACGATCCCTATGCCCACAAACCCGCGCCGGATGCAGTGTGGGCAGCCTGTGCCGAGCTGGGCGTCGCGCCCGCCGCAACGGCTTATGTGGGCGACTCGACCACCGACATGCTCACCGCCCAGCGTGCCGGGGTGGGGCTGCGCGTGGCTGTCTGCACAGGGCTGATGGCCGCCGGTACCCTCGCCCCCCACGCCCACGTGGTGCTGGACTCCGTTGCCGCCATCCGGGTGGATACGCCCCTGGGTTGACGCGCGCCGCAGGGACAATACAATGGCGGCTAGGACATGACCGACGCGTCGCGATCTTTCAGACAGAACCCATACACCAATCAGAGCAGATTGTGTAAGCAAGGCGGGCACCCAAATGAGAAGTACAACCATCAGAGAGATGCCGGAAGAGCTGATTGATGTGCTCCAAGCAGCCGCGGACGCAAGCGGACGTACTCTCGAGCAGGAAATCCTCTGTCTCGCCGTTAACTCCGGTTGCTCGGCTTATGACTGCGAGTTCGTCGCCTTGGCCCAGAAGCTGAACATTCCGCTACTAACCTTTGACTGTCTGCTGCTCCGCTCATTCCCAACAACCGCGCTCACGCCCATAGCCTATCTATCTGGGTGAACGTCGGCATCAGCGGAAAGTGTACCGGCGAGTCAAGCCAGCAAGACCAATCTCGATGACCGCCTAGGAGAAACGACTTGGCGCGACTGACGCTGGAACGCCACCAGGTTTGGATTTATCTGTGCGCCATTTTCACGGGATTGGTGGCGGGCAGCGCATGGCCCGATGTAGGACCGGCGCTCGAAGCCTTGCTATGGCCCGCGTTGATGGTGCTGCTCTATGTGACCTTTGTGCAGGTGCCGTTGCTCCATCTGCGCGACGCGTTCCGCGACCTTCGGTTTGTCGCGGCGGTGCTGGCAGGCAATTTTGTCGTCGCGCCCGCAGCCGTCTGGGGATTGGTACAGTGGTTGCCGGAGGACCCGGCCCTGCGCCTGGGCGTGTTGCTGGTGCTGTTGGTGCCTTGCACCGACTGGTTCATCACCTTTAGCCAGTTGGGGGGCGGCGACGTACCGCGCGCGATTGCCGTCACGCCTATCAACCTACTGGTACAACTGCTGCTGTTGCCGCTCTATCTGTGGGGCATGGCGGAAGCAACCGTCACCGCGGTCTTGACGCCTGCCCAGGTTTGGCCTGCGCTCGTGGTGGTGCTGCTGCCGTTGATCGCTGCAGCCTTGTCCGAGCGCTGGTTCGAGGCGCG
>CAKZVN010000074.1 GCA_937922105.1 uncultured Litorilinea sp. | reverse complement strand
GGTCGGGGTCATAGGTGAAGGAGACGCCGGCTTGGCCGCGCGCACAGAGCATGCCGCGACTCTTGGGGTCGGCGGGGTTGCCGTCAATCTTGTAGACACGACCGTTAACCGATTGCACCACAATACCGCAGCGCCAAGGGCACATGTCGCAGTAGTTGTAGGTGGTTTCGATGGGGCCGGAGAGAAACCACGCGTTGCGCATGCCGATCTTGGCTAGGCCGGCGGCAAAGGCGTCCCGCAGCGCGCTGCCCGCCAACGCTAGGCCGCCGCCGCCGGCGAGCGCCGCCTTGAGCAGATTGCGCCGGGTGATATGGAGCTTGACGCGCCCGTTGCCACCGGACGCGGTTGGGCGCGGGGAGGGGTTGGCGTTAGTCATGTGCGACTCCTTGAGCAAAGCGTTGGATGAGTCTGGCTTCGCGCTCCATGGCGCGATGCATCAGACACAACACCGTAGAGAGCCACTCCTGATCGATGTGCTCTTTGGGGATTCCGTTACAGGCGCCGGCATCCCAGACTTCACTGCGGTATTGGCGATGATGCTCCGGGACCAGCACAACGATGCGGACTTGGGGATGGGTTGCTATCAGCCGGCGGATCAGCGCCGGTGTGTCGGCTTCTGCCAGACTCCAGTCGAGTAAGATGATGTCATCCAGCGCGGACTGGGCGCGGCTTTGCACGGTCGCGCGGTCGTAGGCCGTTGCAACCGAGACCGCAAGAGGCGTCAGGTGTAGGGCTGCATCCAAGACCGAGTGGAGCATGGACTCCGTAGCCGAGTCCGGCACTGCGAAGAGAAGGCGCAGGTGCATGGCGAACTTCCCCTTTGTCCGGCGGCGATCGTCCGCGTCGCCGCGTCCGTGCCGATTATCGCGCGCCGGTGGCGACAGGGGTATCGGGGAAAATCGGAGAGTTGGACGGGAAAATTCCTGACAAGGACCTAGCCGGGTGGCTAGGTGTACTGGTCGAGCAAGCCGCGCGCCAGGGCATACTTGACAAGGTCGGCCCGGCTTTGCAGCCCCAGCTTTTCCATGATACGGGTGCGATAGGTTTCTACGGTTTTGGGGCTGAGGGCGAGTTGCTCGGCAACTTCTTTGGCGGTGTGCCCGAGCGCAATGGCTTTGAGGACAGCGCGCTCGCGCTCGCTGAGGGTGTCGTAGAGGTCTTGGTGGGTGGTGTCGTGGAGTTGGCCCAAGTAGTCCTCCAGGAGGAGACGAGTGGCAGAGGGGTAGAGGAACGCGCCCCCGCGCGCTACGGTGCGGACAGCGTCAATCAGTTCGGTATCCACGGTGGATTTGAGGACATAGCCTGCGCCGCCTGCTTTGAGAACCGGGAAGAGATAGCGCTGTTGGGCGTGGACGGTGAGGATCAGGACCTGGACCGAGGGACAGGCGCTGCGGATGCGGCGCGTGGCTTCCAGACCGTCCAAGTGGGGCATGGAGATGTCCATGACGACTACATCGGGTTGGAGGCGGATGGCTTCGGCAACGGCGGTAAGGCCGTCCGCGGCTTCCCCGATCACGGACATGTCCGGCTCGGCTTCCAAAAGGGCGCGTACCCCTACGCGCACCACCATGTGGTCATCCGCCAAGAGAATGCGAATTTTGTTCAAGGCTGGGTCTCCAACGGGTGGGGTGCAAGTTGGTCGCAGTGAAGCGCAGGCGGCACGGTGACCGTGGCGATGATGCAGGTTCCCTTGCCGGGTGCGCTGTCTATGGTGAGTCTGCCGCCGATCATGGCGAGCCGCTCCTGCATCCCGATTAGCCCCAGGCCGCGACCAGGCTGCGCGCGCAGCGTGTGCGGGTCGAAGCCGCGTCCGTTGTCGCGGATTTCCAAACGCAGTTCATCACCGACGAGGGTGAGGGTCATGGCAACGTGGGTGGCGTGGGCATGGCGCGCGACGTTGCTGAGTGCCTCTTGACCGACGCGGTAAAAGGCCAGTTCGATGTCGCGCGGGAGACGATGGCGTAGGCCGGAAGCGGTAAAGGTGGCTTGGAGCGCGCCGTCTTGGTTGATCTCGTCGGTGCGCCATTCCAGCGCCGGGGCAAGTCCCAGATCGTCCAGGATGGTGGGGCGCAGGTCCAGGGCGACGCGGCGCACTTCCTCCAGGGCCCGCGCTGTGAGTTCGCGCAATTCCTGGACGCGGCGTTGTGCTTCCTCAGGCGTGTGGGCGCGCTCCAATAGACGCAGGCGCACCAACAACGATGTCAGGGCCTGGGCGGCCTCATCGTGCAATTCGCGCGCCAAACGATAGCGCTCTTCCTCCTGGGCTTGCAAGATTTGGCGGGGGAGTTGTTGGAGGCGGCGCGCGTTTTCCTCATGTTGGGCGACCATGAGGTTGAAGGTCTCCGCCAGACGGTCGAAACGCTCGTCGGACATGGGGCCGGGGTCAACGGTCACCTGGGGCACGCCCTGGCGCACTTGGTCCACCGCGGATTGTAGGCGGTCGAGGGGTGTCAGGGCTAGGCGTAATACCCACGAGTTCACGGCGACGCTGATCACCACCCCGCCGATGAGGAACCCGGCCACCAATTCCAGGTGTTGGTTATCGGGGAAACGGGTGACGTGCCAGACGGTGATGGCTGTGCCCAGTAATGCGCCCCCGGCAACGATGGCAGAATTGGCGATGAGAATTTTGTGAACCAGCGGAATGCGCAGGAACTTGGCGCGGAGCCGGTGTAGCCTCGACCTCATGGGTGACATCCAAAAAGTAAGGGGGCGCGCGTTGTCGTGATTGTAACCGGGGTGAGGGGGGGCGTCAAAGGTAGTGGGGGCGAAGAGGACGCGCGCGCCCAGGTCTCAACGTAGCCAACGCAAGAGGAGATTGGCGATTACGGTGAGCAGGATGCTGAGCACGATCATGGTGCCGAAAGGCGCATAGATGGTGGTGTTGCCCACTTGGAATTGGAGATCGCCGGGAAGGCGACCGAGACCGGGCATGCGCGCGGCAACGGTGAGGGCCAACCCGGCAACAAAGAGAGCGATCCCGGCAAACATCAGCAGACGACCGACTTCGGGCATAGATCAGAGTCTCCCTCGGGAGGTGGTCAACGCGCAACTAGCCGAGGACGCGAGCTAGCCGTTCGCGCAGCACGGGCAAAGGCTGAACGCCGACAATGCGGTCAACGACTTGGCCGTTGCGGAAAATGAGCAAGGCCGGGATGCCCATGATGTTGTGTGCCTGGGCTGTGCGCGGGTTTTCGTCCACATTGAGCTTGGCGACCAGCGCGCGCCCGACAAACTCGGCTGCCAACTGGTCAATGGTCGGCGCAAGCATGCGGCAGGGTCCGCACCATTCGGCCCAGAAATCAACCAGCACCACCGGTTCATTCGCAATAGTGCGTTGGAAGGTGGCGTCGGTAAGGATCACCGGTTTGGTGCTCGCAGACGGGCGAGCGGTGGCTGGGCCGGCGGCATTCTGATGGGACTTGCCGTTGGTGGGCAGCGGCTTGCCGGTGGTGACCGGGATGCCGGGACCGCTGGTGACCGCAGGCTGTGGACCCCCCTTTGTGAGATAGGCGGCCCAGGCACGCAGGCTTTGATCGGCAACGCGTCCGTCCAGGGTCGCAATGGGTTTGCCTTCGCGCACAATGACAACCGACGGCAGCAGGCGCAACCGGTATTGGGCAACCAGCCCTGCCTCGTCTTGCGCGTCGACCAGCGCGACGAGCAACTTGCCCGCGTGCTCGCGCGCCAAATCGTTGAGGACGGGAAGCAGTTCGTTGCTCTGGGAGTTATCGCGCCGCCAGAAGACCAGGAGAACGGGTAGGCCCGCGTTGAGAACGCGATGAATGCTTTGTTGTCCCGTGTGCAAGACTTCCTGAATCGCCATATGCTCTCCTTGCCGACTTCAAGCGGCACAAAACGTAAAATATAAGTCCGACCTGCTTTTCGATACGCGATTCTACTATGGCATAAGAGGGGTTAGCGCGGCGCTATCGCCATGTATGTGTTGTGTATGCGTTGCAACGGATGCTCCTGTCTGTTTTGGCAGCGGCGAAAGGGCTACGGTACAATCCCTGGATTATGGGGCACGAAACCGCAGGCCGACCCGGAGAGTACCCGCGCCGCAGCGGGCGCCTTTGGATGCTTCTGGTCTTGCCGGCAGCGCTGGCGTTGCGCCTGGTCGCGTTGGACCGCCAAGATATTTGGTGGGACGAAGCGCGCAACATTGACGTGGCGCTGCGCCCCTTTTGGCAAGTTGCAGTCGCACCGGAACTCGACATTCACCCGCCTATCTACTTCTGGTTGTTGCACGGTTGGCTACGCGCGGCGGGTGTGACGATGGGAATGGAGGCGCAGCAGATTGCGTGGTTGGCGCGTTGGTTGAGCGTCGCCGCGGGGGTGATCGGCGTGGCGCTGCTTTACCGGTTGGGGGCGCGGTTGGTCGGCTCAACGTCCCATGCACCGCGCGCGGGCGCACTCGCTGCGTTGTTGGGCGCGGGAGCCGCGTTTTGGCTGGCAGAAAGCCAAGAGACGCGCATGTATACGGTGGGCTTTGCCTTGTTGGCAGGCGCGGCGGTCGCCTGGATGGAGATGTTGCCCCGCCGGGAGCGCGATGGTGGGGCGCGTTGGGGGATGCCCGGCGCAGGGACGCCACGCGTGCCCATGGTGCTGTTTGTGTTGCTGTCGGCGGCTGCGCTCTTAACGCATTATAACGCGGTGTTTGTCGTGGTAGCCTGGTATATCGCCTGGGCGGCAATGGCGTTGCCGGCGATGTGGCGCGGCGGCGCGCGGGGCGCGGTGCTGCGACCCATCATGCTCTGTGGTCTCGGCACGGCGGTGTTGGTGGCGCCGATTGCGCCGATTGCGCTGCGTCAGATTCCCGGCTATGCCAACCCGAATTTGGCGGTGCCTGGATTGGGTGAGTATCTCCGCCAAAATTGGCAGGCGTACTGGGCGGGCTATGCCTATGACCGGGCGTGGGCCGGTGGGGCCGGAGAGTGGTGGTTGTGGGGTGCGGGCGGTATTGCGGGCCTGGCGCTCGTGGCGCTGTCGGTCCGGCGCTTTTCACCGGCAACGGTGTGGGGAATGGCGTGGCTGGTGGGGGCGACGGCGCTCTATTACGTGGCGGTGATGGACCGCGGCGCGTTCAATGTGCGGTATGCAAGTTTCATCACGCCGGCGCTGTATGCCCTGGTAGGCGCCGGTCTGGTGGAACTCATGTGTATGCGGCGGGCGCTGGTGGCTGCGATACCGGCAGCTTTGCTGTTTTGGCCCCATGCGGTGCAAGCGGATCTGTGGGATACACGCTTTGACCGTGAAGACATGTCGGGCGTGGCAGCGTGGTTACGTCACGAGGCAGGCCCGCGAGATGTGATCTTTGTGGACCAGAAGTACCCGTTCGGCTTTTATTATCAACGCTATACGGTGGACGCTGAGGCGGAGCCGGTGGGTCCGGAGCGTGCGCCGGCGCGTTATTTGTTCGTGGACATCAATACGCTGGACCAGGTGTTGACACGCTGGGCTGGAGAGGCGGAGACGGTCTACTGGGTGCAGTGGTTTGAGAGTGATACCGACCCGCGCCGCGCAGTGTCATTCCTCCTCGACCAGGCAGGTACACGCGGGGAGGAGCGCTTGTTCCGTGGCTATACGGTTGATCGTTGGGCACTGCGCCCGCCGAACCGATTTGTGCTGGGCGAGAACTTGCAGCCGCACCCGGTGGTATTCAGTCAATTCCAGGTCGGGCCTGCCGTGCAGACGCTGGAGATCGACATCGCGGTGGCGGAAGTTGCCCCAGGCGGTTATGTGCCGGTGGTGATTCGTTGGCAACGCGTCCCCGGCGCGCGCGTGGAGGTCCCGTTGAAGGCGCGGGTGGCGCTCTATGACCGTGCCGGCGCACGAATCGCCCAGCGCGATGAGCGGTTGCTCAATGACCGGCATCTGTTACCCAGCCACTGGCAGGCGGACGACCGCCCGCTGAACGTTTATCTGCTCGAAGTCCCGGCGGAGACGGAGAGCGGTCCGCTGGAGGTGGGGCTGCTGGTCTACCATGCTGAGACGCTGGAGCCGCTGGACGTGCTCGACGCGGCGGGGAATCCGGCGGGCATCGAGGCGATCATCGGCACGGTGCAAGCCGGCGCTTCCGACTCCAGCACCACAGCCATCCCATCCCCTGAAGCGACACCCAGACCCTAATATGCAAAAAGGCGAAGCGTCCCACATGCGCGAAGCTGCTGTGCAGTTGCAGTTGCCCTATTTGGAAGCCGAGGATTCGGCGCGGCCTGCGGGCTTTATCCCGGTTTATGAGCCGTGGTTGGGCGCGCGGGAGGCCGAGTATGTGCTGGATGCGGTGAACTCCGGTTGGATTTCCAGCCTGGGCAAGTATGTGGCGGCCTTTGAACAACAATTTGCCGCGTTTTGCGGCGCGGCCCACGGGATTTGTACCAGCAACGGCACGACGGCGCTGCACTTGGCACTGCACGCGTTGGGGATCGGGCCGGGCGATGAGGTAATCGTCCCTGCGCTGACTTTTGTTGCAACGGCGAATGCAGTGCATTACACCGGTGCGCGCCCGGTGTTTGCGGATGTGGACCCGGTGACGTGGACCATCCGGCCCGACGAGGTGGCGCGGTTGGTGACCTCGCGCACCAAAGCCATCCTGCCGGTGCATCTCTACGGCGCGATGGCGCCGATGGTGGAGCTGCGCGCGATCGCGGCGCAGCATGGGCTACGCGTGGTGGAGGATGCGGCGGAAGCCCACGGTGCAGCTATCGGCGGGCGGCGAGCGGGAACCTGGGGCGACGTAGCCGCTTTCAGCTTCTTCGGCAACAAAATCATCACCACCGGTGAGGGGGGGATGTTGACAACCGATGACGCGCAGTTGGCGGCGCGCTGCCGCCAA
>CAKZVN010000073.1 GCA_937922105.1 uncultured Litorilinea sp. | reverse complement strand
CCGGGGTGCGCGCCTTGTGGACGTGGTAGAGCGGGCTGCGCGCATGGAGCAACTCGCCGCGCTCCCAAAATTCACCGCCGAAATAGCCGGGGATGAAGCTGGGGATGTCGCTGGTGCCGATGAAACTGACCAGATTGGTGACCGCCGCGCCGATGGACGCGGCCTTGAAGCGGTGGGTTTGGGTGATGCTCCAACTGGTCATATAGCCGCCGTAGCTCCAACCACAGATGCCCAGCCGTTCCGGGTCGGCGATGCCCATCTCGATGACTGCATCCACCATCAGCATCAGGTCGCGGAAGTCGCCGCCGCCCCAGTCCTCCACGTTGGCAAAGCGAAAGTCGCGTCCATAGCCGCTGCTGCCGCGCGGGTTACAGCGCAGGAGCGCGATCCCCTGGGCGCAGAGCGCGGCGGGGTTGTAGTAATAGGGCGTACCCACGTACTGACGTTGGAAGATACTCGCGGGGCCGCCGTGTACATGCAGGAGCAGGGGAATGCGTTCACCGGAAGCCGGGTCATAGTCCGCGGGGAGGTAGAGGATTCCTTCAATGGTGAAGCCGCCGGCGCCCGCGCGCCGCAAGCTTTGGACTTGGGGCAGCGGGCCGAGAGGAGGAGGCGCCGCGGTGGCGACCGTTTGCGCGACCGTACCGTCCGCTGGGATGTGCGCCACGACGATGTGCTGCGCGGTATGGAAATCCTCGCGCACGTAGGCAAGCGCGCCCTGGGCGTTGGCATGGGTGGCGCTGATCAGGTGATCGGGCGCGATCACGGTCTGGGGCGGGCCGCCGTCAATGGGCAGGGCCAAGATCGCGACGCCCAGGCCTTGATCATCGCGCACCAGGACAGCACGCCCGTCGCTGCGCCACCCCACGACGCGTGCTTGGCTGTCGGAGACATCCGCCAGCGCGTGGGGGGCTTGGGCGGGGTCTTGGGCAAAGAGATGGACACGGCTGGCATAGGGCCAGCGATGCTCCGGCTCGCCCACCGCGCACGCCAGCCATGCGCCGTCGGGCGAATAGGCCAACTGCGCTTCCCACGTGCCGACTTCGCCGCGGTCGGTGGGTGCTTCCTCGCTTGCCGGGTTGACCGTCGCCAAGCGGGAGGCAGTCCAGCTTTCCAGATAGGGCGTGGGCTGGTGAACATAGGCCAACTCTTGCCCATCCGGTCGCCAGACGAAGTTTTGGACGTGTTGGTCTGCCGCGCTGATGCGCCGGACGGGGGCGAGCGCCACACCGGGCGCGGTGACTTCCACCAGGTGCAGGTGGGCGCGTTGCACATCACGGCGCCGGTTCCAGGCGTCGTCGCGGGCGCGACGTTTGGCCTCGCGCGGCGCATCCCAACTCACCGCGGTGAAGGCGATGGCGCGACCGTCGGGGCGCCATTGGAAGCGGGTGACCGGATGGCGGATATCGTTGTCCGGCCCGGTGATGGGCCAGGCTTCGCCGCCGTCCACCGGCATGATCCAAATGCCGGCTTTGCCCGTGGCGGGGATGGGACGCAGGAAGGCTAGATAACGCCCGTCAGGACTCCAGCGCGGCTGTGCGGCGTCGGCGTCGTGGGTGAGGGCGCGCGGGGTCGCAGGGCCGTCCGGCGTTACTGCGGCAAGATAGATCGTGCGCCGGAACTCGCTGGTGTCGTCGGTGTTGTGGCAGCGCCGCACGGTGTAGAGAATGTGCGCGCCGTTGGGGGACAACTCCACGTGCTCGATGAGCGGATAGGTGACCAGTTGCTCCGGCGACCATGCGTGGGCAGAGGACTGTTCGTGGGCGGCGGGGTGGCTCTCGCTGGTGGCTGGACTCATGGCTATGCTCCTGCGCGGTGGGTTAGCCTTGCTCGAGGATGGTGCGGAAGCTGCGCAGCCCGAACCAACTGCACGCAACGACAAAGAGCAGCAACACGCTGAGGTTGAGCAAGTGCGGCAATTCGCCCACGCCGAAGAGCGCTTGGCGGATGCCGTCCACCGCGTAGGTGGTGGGGTTCAGGTGGGCCAAGACGCGCATCCACAACGGCATGGTGGCGAGCGGGTAGAGCGCGCTGCTCAAAAAGAGCAGCGGCAAGTTTAAGACAAACAGCAGCATGTGGTAGCCGCCGGAAGAGCGACTGCGCGCGGCGACGCCGTTGCTGAAGCCGACAAAAGCCATGACATAGAGAAATAAGTAGACCAATGCCACGCCCAACCCGATCAGCCCCCCGCTCATCTGCGCGCCGAAGAGCAGCGCCACCACCAAAATAATGGCGGACTGGAGCAGCGTCTTGACCATGCCGCTGCCGGTGGAGGCTAGGAGAATACTCATCCGCGGGATGGGCGCAACAAAGTACTCTTTGATGAGGCCTTTGATTTTTTCTTCCAAGAAGGTCATGCCGCTGTTGACCGCGCCGCTGAGCGCGGTGAGGGCGATGATGCCGGGGGTGATGAAAGCCAGATAAGAGCCGGCGCCCAACTCCCCCACGTTGACCACCCGTTCCATGCCCAGGCCGAAGGTCCCGACCCAGAGCAGAGGCCATCCCAGTGTCCCGCCCACTTCCATACCGTTGGTGCGGAATTTATACAGGTGCTTGGTGAAGATGACCCAACTGCCGCGCCATAGCTCGCGCCAGGTGGCGTCGTCGGGTGTGGTCTGGGGTACAGGATATGCGGTTGACTCTAGGCGGCTCTGCATGGTTGAACCTAACCGTCCTCTCCGAATACGTTTCGAAACGCGGTCACCGGACGGGGCGCGAACAGAATCGTGCAGCGCCCGCGTCCCGCGCTTTAGTGTACCCAATCGCCTACGAATCGGGAAAACCCCGTGCGCGCCGCCGGTTGCATTCATCCACAAGGTGCGGTAAAGTAGGCCCGGCAGCGTTCGTACAAGGCCTTGACAACATTCCGACAACTTGCGGGCAGGCCGGCAACAACGCATGGAGTTGATACGCCCAAAAGCCTGTGAAAATTTGCGCGAGTCAAAAGCCCCCTGCTATAATCGCCGGAGTTTGCCGCTACGGCTCCGAAATGAGTGGATTTGTGGGTCGAAACAGGTCCATAACGTAGCGGAAAGCATAGCTGTCCAACAGTGCCTTCGGATAGGTGAAGCATAACGTGGAATGACACAGCCGCGGATTGACTGGCGCAAGTTGTTGCGGTTGTTTCTGCTGGTGTTGGTGTTGCCCGTTGTGGTTGCCTTCAGCCTGGATTTTGTAGTGGGGACGACGCCGATTCTGACCATTGTGGCGGTCGCTCTCTTCATTCCGTTGGCGACGGTGCTGGTCAATCGGACAGCCCTGCAGGAGATGGATCGGATCATCGAGGTGGTGGCTCCGCCTGAAAGCGATGA
>CAKZVN010000072.1 GCA_937922105.1 uncultured Litorilinea sp. | reverse complement strand
AAAGCGGCCCATGTGCACGATGGCGTCAATGCCTTCGGCGTAGCGGCTACCGTGCGCGGCGCGGCCCGTGGTCTCCACGGTGTACCAAATAAAGCCGCGGTGAGCGCGGCAGAGCGCCATGTCCGTGGGTTCCAGCACGAGTGCGGCGTCGGCGCGATAATGGCGCACGATGTCGTCGGTGCCCAGGCTGGCATACTCCTCGTCGGCGACCGCGGTCAAGATCAAGTCCCCCTCCAGTGTAATCCCTGCGTCCTTGAGGGCCTTGACCGCCGCCAGCATGGCGGCGAGACTCCCCTTCATGTCCTGGCTGCCGCGACCATAGAGCTTGCCGTCGCGCACGGTCGCGGCAAAGGGATCGCGCATACCCTGGACGCCCACGGTGTCCATGTGTCCGTTCCACATCAGGCTGCGTCCCTGCCCGCGTCCACGGCGGATGCCGACCACGTTGACCCGGCTTTCCCCTAGATCGTGGACAGCCACCTCCAGGCCCAGTTCCTGCATAGCCGCAGCCAACACGGCGCCGACAGCGGCTTCGCCGGGGCTGCCGGGCGTCAAGGATGGGTTGCGCGAGTCGGTCTGCACCAACCGTGTCAGGAGTGTGGTGAGATAAGGTACGTCAACAGCAAAGGGGTCTTGTGTAACCGGCATGATGCACTTTCGGGTGAGGGCGCGCCGGTAAAATGACCACGCGCCGCGGCGGTTGCAATGGGCCCATTATCGCCCGGACCGGCCCGCGCAGGCAACCCGGCATTCGCGCCGAGTGCGACTCGCGGCGGCGGCGCAGGTGCGCTACAATCAGGCGCAGAACACACTGTCACCGATTCGTCACTGGCACACAGAGGAAAGAGACCGCCATGTTGGACGCAGCCGATTCCCGTTTTATCGCCCAGACCTATCTGCCCGACGACCTACCGGGCGCCGGCGCGGCGCCAAGCTATTGGTTTCTCTTTCAAGGCGACCGGCTGGTGGTGGAGGAGAACGGCGCCCAAGCCCGCGTCCCTTGCCTAACCGACCCGGCGACAGCAGGATTCGCGCCCGTTCGCTGCCAAGTATTGGGCTATCTCAGCAACGGCGCACAGCGCATTGCCTGTTATAGCGGCGAACTGGCGGGCGATCTCGCCTTGCCGCCAGGCTATCGTGGCGACACGCTGCGCAATCTCTACCCGCTGCTGGGTGACGGCTGGTTTCAGTTGGCAGGCCGCGCCGTCCAGATTGTGACCTGGGACGCCACCCACCAGTTTTGCGGACGCTGCGGCGGGCCGATGGAGACCCTGGTGCATGAGCGCGCCAAGCGCTGCCCCGCCTGCGGGCTGAGCAACTACCCGCGCCTCTCGCCCGCCATCATCATCGCCGTGACCAAGCAGACACCCGACGGCACGCGGCTACTCTTGGCGCGCAACCATCGCTTCCCACCCGGACGCTACAGCGTCATCGCAGGCTTTGTGGAGCCGGGTGAATCGTTGGAGGAGTGCGCGGCGCGCGAGGTGCGCGAGGAGGTAGGCATTACCATCACCAACATCCGCTACTTCGGCAGCCAGCCATGGCCCTTTCCGAATTCGCTCATGCTCGGCTTCACCGCCGAGTATGCTGCGGGCGAGATCGTAGTGGAGCCAGAGGAGATTGCCGATGCCGGCTGGTTTGCCGCGGATGCCTTGCCGCAATTGCCGCCGCGGCCCAGCATTGCGCGCAAGTTGATTGACGCATTCATGACGGCCCAGGGGTTGCAGCCCACGTCATCGTGAGCGCAGCGGCATGGCGAATGGCACCGGCTTCATGAACAGGGCTAGGAACGGGAACGCACGCGTGACCGTGCTTTGGCGGGCGGCTGCGCTGGGGGGGTCTCCGAGGGTGGCGCGGGGCGCTCTTTGGCGTTACGCGTGAAGAACAGCTCGCACAACTCGACGATGTCGTCCGGCCCGGCGAGCCAGCGCCAGTCCAGCACGGTGCTCAGTTCGGTGTCAATCACACCGGGCGTGGTGCGCACCCAGCTCATGACATAGCCGGTGAGCGCGGCGATGTTCTTGCCCAAAAGCAGCAACTGCAGATCGGCGTCGTCGCTGTGATAACAGTTAAGCAGCCAGACGCGGCGCACGTCGGGATGGGGCGGCAGGTCCAACAAGCCCTGGAAGCAGCGCCGGTCCAGCCCCGGCTCCACGTCAATCCACAGGCTTGCCGCGACCATCGGGCTGTTGGGGCTGACCTCCATCTCCAACTCCAACAGGGTATCCAGATCGGCGCGCCCGCCGAAGCTGAGGGTGGTGCGCGTACCACGCACGCCTTTCACGCTGCGCACCACGTCGAGCATAAAGTCGTTGAACTCTCCCAAGTGGCGCACCAGGCAAACAAAGCGCAGGTCGGCGCGCTCGCGCAGCCAATTGACAAAGAGCGGCGCGACCCCCGCCGAGCGGTATTGGCCCACATTGGTCAAGAGCGATTCGCGGGCAAGTTCATCGCAAGCCCCGGCGATGGTGCAATCCACAATCGCCAACACAGGCTGGGATACAGACAAGGGCAAGGTCTCCTGGACAACTGAAAACAACTCGATTGCGGTGGACGGGGCACAGGCGCGCGGGTATGGTCGTGTTCATTGTACTGGCTTCGCGCAGAAACGCAACCGCGCGCCACGCGCGACGGAGCGCCGGGGAGTCGGTCCCCGGCGCTCCGTCGTACTGAATAGGGTCCCGTTGCGGCTTACGGGCGACCGAGCAGTTGCACCGCGTCGATCTCGTTCCAGCCGCTCACTGCGTCCGTGTCCAGCGTCAGGCGGATGCGGTCGGTGGCGAAGTCGGGCGGCGTCAATTCAGGCGCGAAGATACGATACGCCTCTTCGATGGGGCCGGCCTCACCCTCCCACAACACGACCCAGGTATCGCTCGCGGCGTCATAGGCCTCAATCAAGACCACTGCACCGGGGTTATAGTTTTCCACGATGCGGATGGCGCCGGGCACAACGCGATGGGCGTAGATCAACTCCAACGTCTGCAAGCCGTCGTCGGCCCCCCGGGGCGCCCAGGCGGTGGGCACATCCCCGGCGACCAGCGTGTTGGGTTCGCCGGCGGCTTGCCGGGCGGAGTAGCCGTCGTCGCCGTACTGGCTGCTGGCAACGGCATCCACCGCCCACTGGCGGAGGGAAATTGCCGGGTCCTCCAGGCGGATTTCCAGCACAAAGGTAGCCGGCTCGTCAAGCCCGTACGCGACGACCGTTACTTCATATATCCCCGGTTCGGCGATAATGTCGGCGGCAGTCTCGACCGCACCGTAGCGGAACCCACCGGTGTAGAGAGTGCTGTTGCCCGTGATGTCGTAGCCCTGAATGCGCAAGTCGAAATCGCTACCCTCGCTGCCCACCAAGACAGCGGTCATGATTTGACCGGGCTTGGTGGTCTCCAGTCGGTAGAGAATCCGCTCGCCGGGTTCCAATGTGCCGACGACTTGCTGCTGGCTCGGCAATTCCGGGACCAGATCGCCTTCCTCGACCACAATGGAAAACTCTCCGGTGCTGCCATTGGTGGTGATCCCGGCAAAATAGGTTCCCGCCACCGGCGCCATGAAGCGAAACTGTTCGGTGGAACCGTAGCGGTAGTCGGACCACAGGCTGATGGTGGGTTGCAGACCGACATAGAGGTCGAAGTCGCTCTCCTCGGGACCGATCATGGAGACCGTGACTTCGGCGCCCGGGCGGGAGATCTCGAAGCGGTAGATCAGCAGGGTGTCCCCTTCGAGAGCCTCATCCGCATAAGGAGAACCGGGGGTCAAGTTCACCGTGGGCCGCCCGACATCACCCTCGATGGCGATGGTGAAGGGTTGCGCGGTATCCGCAGCTTCGTATGTACGTACCGCCAGATAGTAGACCCCCTCGAAGAGGGTGGGGACGTAGAAGATATTCTCGCCGTAGCTGCTGTAGCTTACGTTGCCCGTGCGGTAACGGTCGAACAACTGCACCTCGAAGTCGGGCGCGGGATCAGCCTCGAAATCCACATTAATCCGCAGCTCCGTGTAGGGCGCCTCCAGGGGCAATGCATAGATCACCTCGGTGACGCCTGCGGGCAGCGAGCCGCTGAACTCCTCGCCGATGGTCAATTCACGCGGCGGCCCCGCCAAGAAAATGATCACGGTCACGTTGGAGCGCCGGTCATAGGGAGAAAGATAGAGCGTGTAGTCGCCGCCGTGGGTCCAGAAGGTCATCAAGTTGTCTTCATCGGTGGTGATGGCATCGAAGACATCATCGCTCTCGATGGACGCATAGAAAACGTCACCCTCGCCTGCCTCCACGTAGACCAGCACCTGCTGGGGATAGGCTGTGGGCGCGATGGTGAAGCGCCCATAGTGCGGCTCGCTCAACTCGTCGCCCACATAGACGCCGCCCGGTACGAGCCGGCCCGGCTGTGCCTCGTCGGTGCTCATACTGCCGAACCGGCCCAAGACCACAAACGCCAGGGTGTTGTCTGCCACGGCGTAAAACTCCAGCGTCACCGGCCCGGCAGGCAGCGCCAGTTCAGTCGTCTCGAACACATCATCCAGCAGCACGTTGCCGGCGGCGTCGGTGACCACAATGTCGAAATCCTCAGCCGCGACCTCGTCCACCGCGGAAATCAGATAGACACCGTCCTGTGGAATGTCAATCACCCACGCCCGCACATCATCCACCACCATCTCGGCAGAGGCGTATTGCCCCAAAGCCAGCGTCGTCGCGTCAACCGGCGTCTGGGCGGCAGGGGCCGCGGACACAGGGATAACCGGTGCCATCACCAGCGCTACGATCAGCGCAACCACCCACCAGGCGGCGCGCCCAACATTGCGTTGCGGCGCGCGACCTGCCGCGCCAGGAACCTGCATACGTCGCATCATTGTTCAGCTCCTCTACTCTCGCAATCTGTGTCTGCTTGCCAGGCTATGTAGACAATCCCTGGCGCAACGGAGTTATCTGTGGGGAATGCGCCGGAGCGGAGGGGTGCTGCCCGGCGCACGGATCCGCACTCCCATCATCCAGTATACACCCAATCCTGCGTGAAGCCTGCACGCGACCCGACCGACTGCCTGACAAAGCGCGGACAATCGAGTACAATGGCGG
>CAKZVN010000071.1 GCA_937922105.1 uncultured Litorilinea sp. | reverse complement strand
CACAATCTCGTCGAGCAGACAGTCGTCAGGCAACTCACGATAAGGTACGCCCAGATCGCGCAGCGTCTCGGCGACTTGAGCCGGGGTATAGTCCGCGCCCCAGTAGGCCTGTTCCAACACCTCGTCGCGCGGCTTGCCCATGAGCACATGGTAGGCATAGAGCGCCGCGCCCAGCGCGCCGCCGGCATCGCCCGCCGCGGGCTGGATGTAGACATGGCGAAACGGCCCTTCGCGCACAATGCGCCCGTTGGCGACACTGTTGAGCGCCACGCCGCCCGCCATGCACAGGTTGTCGCTTCCCGTCATTTCGTGCAACCGGCGCACCATGCGCAACATGGCTTCCTCGGTCACCACTTGGATGGAGGCTGCCACGTCAGCGTAGTACTGGTTGCGCTCGCGCACGCGGTCGGTGGCGTCAATCAGCCCCAGCGGGTCGGAGCGGTGGGTGACGAAGTTGTCGTCCGCGCCGCGCGGCGGGCCAAACAGTTCCTCGAAGCGGCGATTGTAGGTGTGCTGCGTGGAGTGGTGGAAGCTGAAGTAGCGCATGTCCAGCGCAAAGGAGCCGTCCGGGGCCAAGCGGATGAGCTTTTCCACCTTGTCCACATGGCGCGGGTCGCCATAGGGCGCCATACCCATGACCTTGTACTCGCCGTCGTTGACGCGAAAGCCCAGCCACGCGGTAAAGGCCGAATAGAGCAGCCCCAACGAATGGGGGAAACGCTGCTCGTGGGTCAAGGTGATGCGGTTGGCTGCGCCCGCGCCGTCGCCCCAGTCCGCGGTGGCGTATCCCAGCGCGGTGGTCGTCCATTCGCCCACGCCGTCAATGGTGAGGATGGCTGCATCGCGATAAGGCGAGCAAAAGAACGCGCTGGCGGCGTGGGAGAGGTGATGGTCCACAAAGAGCACTTTGGACGCGGGGATGTTGAGCTTCTTGACCAGCAGGCTCTTGATCCAGAGCTTCTCGCTGAACCAGGTCGCCATCGCCTCGCGAAAGAGGCCCGCGCTGCGCGGCGCGGTGGCGACCACCGATTGCAAGATGCGCTCGAATTTGAGTAGCGGCTTTTCGTAAAAGACGACGTAATCCAACTCTTGGCTGCGAATCCCGGCGCGTTGCAGGCAGAAGTCAATCGCCAGCGCGGGGTAGGCGGAGTCGTGCTTGATGCGCGAGAAGCGTTCCTCTTCCGACGCGGCAATCAAGCGCCCGTCTTGGATCAGCGCAGCCGCGGCGTCGTGATAGAAGCAAGAAATGCCCAAGATGTACATAACAGGGGTTAGCCCTGGCGACGGGCTTGGCGCAAGTTGTCGCTGTGACCGTCCCACGGACGCCAGTAGGAGGCGCGGCCCGCGGCAGCGCGCAGATGCAGCGCATCGTCGGTCAAACGCACAATCAGCCCGACCGGGAGGACAAAAAGGCCGTAAATGACGGTCAAGAGGATGCGGGCCTGGACTTCGGCAAGTTGATGCGCCCAACGTTGCAGGCGCGCCCAGAGGCTTTCATTCGGCATAGCGATGGCAGTATAGCATAGGGCGCGGGGATGACAAGCCTACACCCGCCCGAATGCCTTCTCCAATTCCCCTGCGGAGAGTTGGAGCATGGTGGGGCGTCCGTGGGGGCAGGTGCGCGGGGAGCGACATTGCTCCAACTGGCGTACCAGTTCCTGCATCTCCAGCGGGCTAAGCAGTTGCCCGGCTTTGATGGCTGCGCGCTTGCAGATCAGCTTGACCAATCGCGCCTCAGTCTCCTCGCCCACTTGGTTGCGCTGCCGCGCCAACGACGCCACGATCTCCTCTAGCGTGGTCAGGGGGTCCTGCCCGCTGAGTATTGCGGGCACGCTGCGCACCAAAAAGGTGTCGCCGCCGAACGGCTCCACCTCGAAGCCCACAGCCTGTAGCTCATCCAGATGGTGCGCGACCAGACCGGTGGTCTCGTGACCCACATGCAGCGTCAACGGCTCCAGCAACTGCTGGCGGGCGACGCCGCCTGGATCGCCGGCGTGGCGCTGGGCCATGAACTGCTCGTAGAGGATGCGCTCGTGCGCGGCGTGCTGGTCAATCAAATAGAGACCGGTTGGTCCCTCGGCGATGATATAGAGCGCGCCTACCTGCCCCACCACGCGCAAGGGCGGCAACTGCGCAGTCTGCGCGGTGACGTCCAGTTGGCGCGGCGGCGCCGGTGAAACGGAGGCTGGCCAAACGACGGGCGGTGCAGCGGGCTCGGCAGGCGGCGGCGCCGCGACCGGCCCCAGGTCCAGCGCCGATTGGCGCGAGATGGGGGCCGCGGCATCCGGCAGGACTGGGTGATGCTCCGCGCCCGCGTGCAAGATCGCAGCCCGCCGCGCCGCCCAGTCCTCACGACCGGCCCAAGCCCCCGGCTGCACGGTGTCGCCGGCAGGGGATGATGGAGGCAGGTCATAATCGGGGATGGGCGCGGCGCTGACAATGGCGCGGCGCACCGCCTTTTGGACCACCGCAAAGAGCCTACGTTCGTCGGCAAAGCGTACCTGCGTCTTTTGCGGGTGGACATTGACATCCACGTCGGCGGGGTCCATCTCCAGCATGACGACCGCCACCGGATAGCGCCCCACAGGCAAGAGCGTGTGATAGGCCTGCACCACCGCCTGGGTCAAGGTGCGGTCTTCCACATAGCGCCGGTTGACGAAGAGGTCAATGTGGCTGCGGTTGGCGCGCGTCCAGGTGGGCAAACCGGCATAGCCGGTGACCCGGACCACGGGGGCATGGTCACCGGCATCGGACAACGGCGGCGCTGTGAGCGCCATGAACTCCACGTCTGCGTCCGGACCCGGCCCGCTGGTGGAACTCCCCTGGCGCGACGGGCCGATGGGTACCAAACGCCGTGCATTCTCCAAGCCGTGCAGTTGCACCAGCACGTCGAAGAGGTTGCCTGTGCCGGGCGACTGGAAGACCTGGCGTCCATCACTGACCAAGCTGAGGCGGCACGCGGGGAACGCCAGGGCATAGCGTTGCACAACGGCGGCGATCTGACCGGCCTCAGTCGCATCCTTGCGCAAAAATTTTTGCCGAGCCGGTACGTTGTAGAAGAGATGCTCTACGGTAAGGATGGTGCCCTGGGGTGTGCCGATACGGCTGCGCGCGCGGACTTGCCCGCCCTCCACCACCAGTTGCGTGCCGGCGTCTTCGTCGCGATGACGCGTGACCAGCGTCACGTGACTGACCGCGGCAATGCTGTAGAGCGCCTCGCCTCGAAAGCCGTAGGTGGCAATGCGCATCAAGTCGTCGGCGGTGGCGAGCTTGCTGGTGGCGTGGCGCGCAAACGCCAGCTCGACTTCGTCCGCGGCAATGCCGTGCCCATTGTCGCTGACGCGCAGCAGGCGGCGTCCCCCGTCGCGAATTTCGACCCGAATCTCGGTTGCGCCCGCGTCCAGGCTATTCTCGACCAACTCTTTGACCACGTTGGCGGGGCGCTCGACCACCTCGCCTGCGGCAATCTTCGCCGCCACGTCGGGCGGCAGGATGTGAATGGACATGGCGCGATTATACCACCCTTCGCGTGCTTTGCGCGCGGGGGCGCAGTCCAATAGAAAACGGGCAAGACGCCGATCCGGTGTCTTGCCCGCAGGAAACGGTCTTTCAACGGCAGGGTCTAGCCGCCGCCCAGTGCTGGGACGAAGTGGACCTCCGCGCCGTCGGGTAAGCGCACATGCAAGCCGCGCGCCACGATTTCGCCGTTGACGGCAACCGAGAGATGGGGGCGCACCCGTCCGCGGTCCACCAGGCGTGCCGCCAACCCAGGGTAAGCGGCGTCCAGGTTGGCGATCAATTCGCCCACGGTCGCGCCGTCCATAGTCACCACTTCCGCGCCCGCGGTGAGGTCACGATAGAGCGCCGGAATCCAGACTCGGTGTGGCATGGTTGCTCGGCCTCACCTACCCTCGACTTGCCGCGACCGGCTTAGGCGCGGGTCGCTTCCAGTTCCGGGCTATCGGCGGCGTCCAACACGGCGCGCACGATCTTGTCATAGCCGGTGCAGCGGCACAGGTTGCCCGAAAGCCACATCCGTACCTCGTGCTCGGTGGGGTCGGGGTGCTTGTCCAAGAGCGCTTTGGCCGAGACGATGAAGCCCGGCGTGCAGATGCCGCATTGCAGCGCGGCATGCTCCAGGAACTTCTTCTGCAGCGGGTGCAGCTCGCCCGCCAGGGAGATCCCCTCGATGGTGGTCACTTCGGCGCCGTCGGCTTCCACCGCCAGGACCAGGCACGAATTGACCAGTACACCGTTCATGATCACATTACACGCGCCACAGTTGCCGTTATTGCAGCCTTCTTTGGCCCCGGTCAAGTTCAGCGTGTCGCGCAACACCTCCAAGAGGCTTTGGCGCGGTTCAGCCAAAAACTCGACATCATGACCGTTTAGCTTGGTCTGGACGCGGACTTTGTTGGACATGGCAGATTTCTCTCCGGGTATGAGTCTCCCGTATGGCGCGCCTTCAATCGCGCCGACGGGATTTGGTCGAGTAAGGTTCTATACGTGGTCTGCGAACAGCGCAGACCTATGCAAGCGCCGGCGCGTTTAGGCTGCCTTGGCGCGCGCAATGGCTTTTTCCAGCGTGCGCCGGGTCATGACCGCGGACAGGTGCTTGCGGAACTCTGCGGTCCCGCGCATGTCGGTGATGGGCCGCGCGGCTGCCTGGGCAATCTTAGCGGCTTCCTCGATGGCCTCGGCACTGACTTTCTTGCCCACCAACGATGCGCCTGCCTCCGCCACATAAAGCGGCGTGGGGGCGACCGCGCCCAACGCGATGCGCGCGGCGACAAAAGTGGTGCGGCTCTCGTCCAGCGTCACCGACGCGCCCACGCCCACCACGGCAATGTCCATTTCATTGCGCGGGATAAAACGCAAATAGGCTGCGCCGAACCCCGGCGCGGGTGCAGGCACGCGCAGAGAAACCAGGAATTCGCCGTTTTGCAACTGGGTGCGCCCCGGCGCAATGCAGAATTCCTCCACCGGAACTTCGCGTGTGCCGCTCGGCCCGGCGATCACGGCAATCGCGCTGTGCGCGATGAGCGCGGGGATGGAATCCGCCGCGGGCGAAGCATTGCACAGATTGCCGCCCATGCTGGCGCGGCCCTGAATCTGTACACCGCCGATTAGCGTGGCGGCGTCCATCAGTCCAGGATAAGCCGCCGCGATCTCGGCGTTGTCATAGAGCCGATGACAGGGCACCGCCGCGCCGAAGGTCAAGCCCTTGCCCGGCGCGTAATCAATGCGGCTGGTTTCCGCCAGCCCCTTGACGTCAATCACGAGCTTGGCTTGCCGCCGTCCTTCGCGCAACGCCACCAGCAGGTCGGTGCCGCCGCTGAGCACGCGCGCCTGGTCGCCGTTTTGCGCCAACAGCGACACAACCTCGTCTACACTCGATGCGCGTACATAGTCAAACGCTTGCAAGGGTGTCCTCCTCTAGGTCTCTCACGATACCGACGTAGCTCTGTGGATGGCGGAGTACACCACCGGAACCGGTGGCGCCGGAGTTTGCCCGCAACGCGGGACACATTGCCGATAGTCTAACCGACGTTGGAGCATTGGTCAAAGGAACTTCTGCCTTGCCGGAGAGTTGTACGCAGATAAGGGAAGCCGCATGGCGAACGCTTGGCAGAGAAGGCTGCCACGGCTATGATGGGAAGGATGGCACTCCTCTATGCAGCAATCGCCTTCGGCGCCGGTGTATTGTTGGCTGCCGGTGCGCACCAGATGGGCTGGCTTGGCTGCGGCTTGGGGCGGGCGTGGTGGTGGCTGCCGCTGGCAGCTGCGGCGGGCGTCGCTTGGTATTGGCGCCATCCGCCGCGGGCCGCCGTGCTCTTGCGCTGGCCCGCTTCCGCCGGGTTTGTCGCGCCTGCCGCCGGCCCGCCCCCGGGCCTTTGGCCTGCGCTGGCGCTCTGTCTGGTCGCGGGCTTCCTCCGCATGGGTGAAGTGCCGCGCACCGGTTGTCTACGCGCGGGGGATGTCGCCAACTGGAATCTGCCCAGCGACCGAGCCTTTGTACGCACCGCGCCCCAGGTCACCCTGATCGGCACGGTGGTGAATTTCCCCGTCATCCGCCGCGAACGCCAGGTGATTGTCCTGGAGGTGACCCGGCTGGAGACGGATCAGGGCGACACCCATCCAGTGACGGGCCGCGTGCAGCTCAACGCGCCGCTCTTCCCACGGCTGCGCTATGGCGACCCGCTTGCCGCGCAGGGCCGGTTGGTGACGCCACCCGTCTTTGCCGAATTCTCCTATCGAGACTACCTGGCGCGCCAGGGCATCGGCAGCCTGCTCCACAACGCGCAGGTGACGCGGCTGGATGCGCCACGCGGCGGGCCGCGCTGGCGACAATATTTGGCTGACCTGCGCAGCCGCGGGTTGGCGGTTTTGGAACGGACGCTGCCCGAACCCCACGCTGCGCTGGCTGCGGGCATTCTGCTCGGCATTCATGCCGGCATTCCCGACGACCTGCAAGAGCGGTTCAACGCTACCAGCGCGGGGCATGTGCTGGTGATCTCCGGCAGCAATGTCGCGCTCATTGCAGCTGCGCTGTTGGCAGTGGCGCGGCGCGGACTGGGCCGCTGGGCTGCAGGCCCGGTGATCGGGGGACTGGTGCTCTATGCCTTGTTGGTGGGGGGCGATGCACCCGTCTGGCGCGCGGTGATGATGGGCTGCTTGGTGGTCTTTGCCGGGACCGCCGCGCGCAGCAGCCGCGCCGCGGTCAGTTTGGCCGCGGCGGCGTGGCTGATGACAATCATCAATCCCACGGTCTTGTGGGATGTGGGCTTTCAGTTAAGCGTAGCGGCGACCGCCGGTCTGGTGCTCTACATGCCTGGCTTGCAACAGTGGCTGGCAGCGCGCTGGGCGACCATGCCCAGCGCGCTGCTTGCGCCGCGCG
>CAKZVN010000070.1 GCA_937922105.1 uncultured Litorilinea sp. | reverse complement strand
GCACCCTGGGCCGGTGTTACAATGCCCCATCGAGTTGCGGCGCGGCGAACGGTCGCGCCCGGTGTGTGAGGAGAGGGTATGAACGCACCGCGTCTCATCTACATGGACCATTCGGCGACGACACCGCTGCGCCCCGAAGTGTTGGATGCCATGCTACCCTACTTTACCGAGTATTACGGCAACGCGTCCAGCATTCATAGCGTGGGGCGGCGGGCAGGCGTGGCGCTGGCACAGGCGCGGCGCACCATCGCCGAGTTGTTGGGGGCCAAGCCTGCTGAGATTCTCTTTACCAGCGGCGGCACAGAGAGTGACAACGCCGCGTTGCGCGGCATCGCGCCGGCGCGCCGTGCCGCCACCGGCGCCAACCGTATCATTACGACCGCGGTGGAACACAAGGCCGTGCTCCAGACCGCGCAAGATTTGGCCGACCATTTCGGTTTCACGCTTACGCTGCTGCCGGTGGACAGCGACGGGATGGTTGCGCTGCGCGATGTGGAAGCCGCGCTGGGCGACGGGCAGGATGTCGCGCTGGTGAGCGTGATGCTTGCCAACAACGAAGTGGGTACGATCCAGCCGGTCGCGGAGATTGCCGCGCTCTGCCGGGAGCGTGGGGTCCCCATCCATACGGACGCGGTGCAGGCCGCGGGTAAATTGTCGCTGCGGGTGGATGAACTGGGTGTGGACGCGCTCAGCACCAGCGCGCACAAGTTCTATGGTCCGAAAGGGACCGGCTTTCTCTATGTGCGCAGCGGCACGCCCTTTTGGCCGACCATGACCGGCGGCAGTCACGAAGCGTCCCGCCGCGCCGGCACGGAAAATGTGCCGGGGATTGTGGGGATGGCGAGGGCGTTGGCGCTGGTGGAGGCCGAGCGCGAACAGGAGAATGCGCGGCTGCGCGTGCTGCGCGACCGGCTGATCGGCGGCATTTTGGAGACGGTGGACGGCGCAGTTGTGACCGGGTCACGCACTGCACGGCTCGCCAACCACGCCAGTTTTGTGCTGCGCGGGGTGGAAGCCGAGGGCGTGCTGATTGCGCTGGACTTAGCGGGGATTGCTGCCAGTAGCGGCAGCGCGTGTATGAGCGGTTCGCACCGGCCCAGCCATGTGCTGGAGGCAATGGGCGTGCCCGCTGCCGATGCGGTGGGCGGGCTGCGTCTGAGTCTCGGTCACAGCAATACGCCCGAGGATGTGGAGACGGTGCTGGCGCGCTTGCCCGCCATTGTGGCGCAGATCAAGGGAGTCGCGCCGGTGCTGCTGTAGTGGTGTGATCGCCAAATAGCAAAGAAAGTCATGCTGTTCGCCGG
This sequence comes from uncultured Litorilinea sp., assembly GCA_937922105.1. GTDB lineage: Bacteria > Chloroflexota > Anaerolineae > Caldilineales > Caldilineaceae > QEUY01. The sequence goes on along the minus strand of CAKZVN010000070.1, from coordinate 6,954 downwards.
AGGCGGGCGTTGCGCCCATGCAGCGAAGCATCCCCCTCTGGTAGCTCACAGGGATTCCTCCCTGCGCAGGACCCAGGGCAGAGTCCCTCTCCAGCGGCGGGTGACAGCGCGGCGCCTTTGCCGACAGAACGAACCTAGGTTGGGTCGTTGTGGGCCGATTCTGCTTCCCAAGAGCGCGCGATCAGGGTGAAGATGTCGGTTTCGGTGACGATGCCGACCAAGTGCGCCCGCTTGGGATAGCGTGGGTCTGCTTCCACCACGGGCACACCGCCGATTTTGTGCTGGATAAACTTGGTGACCAGTTCACCGATGGTGGCATCGGGGCCGATGGTGATCACATCCGGGGTCATGATGTCCCCCACGGTTAGCCACTCGAATTTGGTGCCCGGCGCGTAGCTGTTGAGCACGCTGCCCGCCGTTTCGGCTTCGCGCACGTCGCTGTCGGTGACGATGCCCACCACGCAGTCGTCATCATCCACCACGGGCAAGCGGCGAATATTGAAGTCCGCCATGAGCTGGGCGGCGTCCGCGGCCAAGTCCTCAGGATGGATGGTGATGACGGTGGTCTGCATGATCTCGCGTACCGGAATGCGGTGCATAAGCTCCTCCTGGGTGACTGGATGCAGACGCGTGCCTGCGGGCACGGCTACCGCACGACGAGCAAACGTTGCGTGGGTCTCCAGATTATACCATGTTTCGCTTGGGGACATGTGTCATTCGTCCTCACTCCGGCGGGCCAAATGGACTGATTGGGGGCGGGCGGGATGGAGCGCGGTGGGGTTGAGCCAAGAGGGGGTGGTGCTGTGAAGGCGTCGGTCGCCGGACAGAAAGAACGAACCAAGTTTGAGACTCCGTCCCCGCAAGCGCCGCCGGTTGCCGATCTCTCCTTGGCGCATCTCCAGGCAGAATTGCAACGCGTCGACACGTTCATCCAAGCCGAGGTTTTGCGCTGGCAACAGGCGGGTCGCGACCCGGAGGATGCCTTTCGTGGGCTGGTGGTGAGCGAAACGGATGCTGTCCGGTTGGCAGCGTTGCCCCTGGGCAGCGATTGGGGCGACTTGGCGGCGAACGGCGCGGACCCCGACCAGGAGCGTTTGCTGCGCGAGCAACAAGCGGCGGCGACGCGGCAGGCAGCGGCTCTCGTGACCCAGGCCGCGCAGCACGGTATCCCGTTGCGTTTGGCGCAGCTGGTGGATGTTTTCGCGCTGAGCGATTTTGAGCGCGACGCGCTGTTGGTTTGTTTGGCTCCGGCGTTGGACCTGCGCTATGAGCAGATTTTCAGCTTCCTGCAAAACGATGTCAACCGCAAGCGTCCTACGGTGAACTTGTTGCTGCGACTGTTGGGCGGGGCGGGTTTTGCGCGGCTGCAATACTTGGCGCGTTTTGCGCCGGATGCGCCGCTGATGCGCCATCGTTTGCTGGAGTATGTGGACGAGCCGGGGCACGGCGCGCCATCCCTCTTGGCCCAGAGCTTGGCGGTGGATCGCACGGTGCTGCATTGGCTATTGGGGGAATACCATCCGCATACCGACCTGGCGGCGCATGTGCGTCTTGCGCCTCCGCTTGGCGGGCACGCCGTGCGCGAGGCCCGTTCGCTGTTATCCGCCGCAGTGCAGTCCGGGGTGGAGCAGGCGGCGACCCTCACGAACCCGATTCTCTTGCTGGTGGGAGCCGACGCAGCCGCCAAGCAGTTGGCGGCGCAGGTCTTCGCGGGCACGCTGGCGCGCCCTTTGCTGACGGTCGCAATGGATCGCCTGATGGAGCAAGGTGTGACCGCAGCGCGGGCCTTGCAGCTTGCCTTGCGCGACGCGCACTTGAACCAGGCCGTGATCCTGCTCACTGGGTGGGACGCGTGTCTGCACGACCGCATCACGCCGGCTCATCTCCAGGACATGCTCTTTGCGCACCCCGGCGCAGTGCTGGTGGCGAGCCGAGGACACTGGCTACCGGAGGGGGCAGAGCGCACGCGTCCGGTCCTGACGCTGGACTTCGAGCCGCCGGACTACGCATTGCGCCGGCGGCTATGGACACATTATCTGGCGCAGCAAGGCATCCCCGCCGAGAGTGTGGATGCAGTGGCGCTGGCAGCCCAGTTCACGTTGACCACCGGACAGATTCGCGACGCGGTGGCGGGCGGGCGTGACGCTGCGTTGCGCCGGGGCACGCCGCCGGTCCAGGCCGACTTTTTTGCCGGCGCGCGCCTCTATTCAGGCGTCAGGCTGGGCGACATGGCGCGTAAGATTACCCCGCGCTACGGTTGGGACGATATCATCCTCCCCGACGACCAGGTGCAGATTCTGCGCGAACTGGTGGCAACGGTGCGGGCGCGCGCCAAGGTGTTGGAAGAATGGGGCTTGGGGCGCAAGTTAGCCTCCAGCCATGCTGTCACCGTGCTCTTTGCCGGGCCGCCCGGCACCGGCAAGACCATGGCGGCGGAGGTCATTGCGTCCGACTTGGGGCTGGACTTGTACAAGATTGACCTTTCCGGCCTGGTGAGCAAGTACATCGGCGAGACAGAGAAAAATCTGGAGCGTGTCTTTAGCGAGGCGCAGAGCAGCAACGCCATTCTCTTTTTCGACGAGGCCGACGCCATCTTCGGCAAGCGCTCCGGTGTGAAAGACGCGCACGACCGCTATGCCAACTTGGAGATCAGCTATCTGCTCCAGCGCATGGAGATGTACGATGGCGTGACCATTCTGGCGACCAACCTGCGCTCCAATATTGACGAAGCCTTTTTGCGCCGTTTGCAGTTCGCCGTTGACGTGCCATTTCCCGATGAAAAGCAACGCTTGCGCATCTGGGAGACACTCTTCCCGCCGGGCGTGCCTAGAAGCGAGGATGTAGACCTGCCGGAGATGGCGCGACGCTTTAAGCTGGCAGGCGGCAACATCCGCAATATCCTGCTCACAGCCGCGTTTTTGGCTGCGGAGAGCGGCGGGGTGATCACCATGCAGCACCTGTTGCATGGCGCGCGCCGCGAATTCCAAAAGATGGGCCGCCTGGTGATGGAAGGCTGAACAGCCTCGGCTGTCAGGCGGCTGTTAATCGGGCGCTTTTGCAGCCCGTTCTTGGAAGATAGGTCGTTTGACCGATGCGCGGTTGTCAGGATTTTGACATGATTCGCTCGATCACAACGCCGTAACTCTGTGCTATGCTTGCGCGCAATGTGAGTGATAAGCAAGCACGCTGGTGAGTTGGGGGCGGACAATTCTGTGGTATACTACGACATCGCTCCCTGTTGCCTCGGCAGCATGTGTGCCGGTCCATTTTCCCCCACGACAGCCACTGTTTCCGTCCGGGTATCTGTTGAGTCTGCTGTGAGTTCCGTTGGAGCGAGCGCGCGCGATCCGGCTTACAGCGACGGCAGGATCGTGATTTACCGATTATTCACCAAGATTGATCTGTGCCGGTGCTGATCCTGGAGGAATGAGACGGTTCGTCGCATGGTAGTGCTCTGCTGGAAACCGTCTAGGGGCTGAACTTGACCCATCTGATCCGCCTGCTGTAGGGCCTTGCCGGTGACAATGAAGCGCCGGTCGGTCCAACTTCCAAGTACAAACGACTATCCCATAAGGTGCCGGGAACGGTTATGCAACGGCGCAGGGCTGCGCGTGACCGTCAGGGTGTGAAAACCTTGCACAGGATGCAAGGCATCCGGTTGTGCACAGGTTGAGGCAGGAGCCGGGACGAGATGATTGACGAGTTGGATGAATCGTTGCGCGAACTGTTGACGCGTGACCTTCCCATCACTGCCAACGAAATTGACATTGCGTTCAATCAGCCTACCCGCGAATGGGCTTCGCGCTTGAGCCGCCCAACCCTAAATCTCTTCATGCACGATGTGCGTGAGAACAACCGGTTGCGTACCCAGCAGCCCTATCTGGGTGTCTCCGGCAGCAACGGCATCAGCGCAACCATCAGCCCCAACCCGGTGCGGCTGGATGTGCATTACATGATCACGGCGTGGGCCAACGACCCGGGCGATGAGCATCGCTTGCTGGGACGCACCCTGATGGTGCTCTATCGCTATCATGCCTTGCCCCAGGAATTTCTCACCGGCGCGCTGCTGGACCAGGATTTCGATATCCTGCTCAAGGTAGCCCAATATGACCAGCGCGATATCCGTCGCGACATCTGGTCCATGTTGGACAATGAGATGCGTCCGATTGTGGACCTGACGGTCACATTGGCGATCGAGCCATATGCCGAGTGGACCGTGCCGCTGGTGCGCACCACCGATATTGGTTTCGGCGCACCGCTGGGTGTGCGTGGTATAGACTCACCGGTCCAGGTGACCGACCGGTTTTTCTCTGTGGGCGGGACGGTGCACAGCCCCGTGCCGTTCACGCACCTGAGCGTTCAACTGGTGGAGTTGGCGGTTCCCGTCACCGTGGCGCCCAATGGACGCTACAGCATCCGCAATTTGCGCGCCGGGGTCTATACGGTGGAAGTTTGGACAGGCGAGGGTGCGCCGACGCAGCACACCATTGTCGTTCCCTCACCACCAAGCGAATACGATATTTATCTGTAAGATTTATCTGTAGCGATATGGCAAGTATGCCGCCTTGAATGACATGGAGGTCGTTGTACGCAGACTGGTCTTCCAACCCGAGCGCCACACGAACGGTTGAGGACAGAGAGTTCATCGCAATTAAAAGATTGCCCAGAGAGAGGTCCGCAAGGAGGAGCGAATGCCCGAGTATTTGTCACCAGGCGTCTATGTAGAGGAAGTCGACCGCGGCCCTAAGCCCATCCAGGGTGTGGGCACGTCGGTAGCCTGTTTTGTCGGCTTCACCGAGAAGGCGCAACTCGAACGCGAAGTGGGTGGGGAGAAGATAGTTGAGGACATCTTGAACAAACCGCAGCTGGTGACCAACTGGTCCCAGTATGTGGAGCGCTTCGGCGGCTTGGTGCAAGGCGCGAATCTGCCCCATGCGGTTTATGGGTATTTCCTGAACGGGGGGACCCGCTGCTACGTGCTGAGCGTGAAGACCATTCCCAAGGCCCAAGCGACCCTGCTGGGCAGCGACGGCAAACCCTATTTGACCGTCCAAGCCAAGCAGGCAGGTTTTGACGGGCTGCGCCTGCGCGTGCGGGTGGATGCACCCGAACCCCCTAAGAGCGCGACTAGCACTTCTGCTGCCAAGGGCAAAGACGCGGAGGCCAAAGAAGGCGACGCCAAGGAGGGAGCCGCGCCGGCTGCGACTGCGCCTGCCGCGCCCAAGCCCAGCTCGGGGCGCTCGCAGCCCTTCACCATTACCGTCGAGCGTCAGGGCATCGGCGGCGGTTGGCAAGTGCATGAGGTCTTGCAGGATGTCACCTTGCACGAGGTGAACGAGGGCGGCACCAAGAAGGTCGCGGTTGCCTATAAGAACAACAAGGCCTCCAAGATCATTGATTTGTTGCCGCCGGACGGCGAGACCGCCGTGGAGCGCATCATGCCGCGCAGCCAAGAGCAGACGCTGAACATCCAGCGCCGGCTCATCAGCCCGGCAGAATATGCCGATTTCCAGGGCGATGTCGTGGCGCGCTCAGGCGTCGAGGGGTTGGCTCAATTCGACGACATCACCATGCTCTGTGTGCCTGACCTCATGACCACCATGCCCGGTCAAACACTGGACCTGGAGATGGTCAAGGCGGTGCAGACCATGATGATCGCCCACTGCGAGCAGATGGGCGACCGCGTTGCCATTTTGGATTCACCGCCTAACATGACGCCCGCGGAAATCCGCAAGTGGCGCATGGAGACCGCAGGCTTCGATTCCAGCTATGCGGTGCTCTATTACCCGTGGATCGAGGTGATGGACCCAGTCACCAACCGGCCCACCTTCATCCCGCCCAGCGGACATTTGGCGGGGGTATGGGCGCGCAGCGACAACGCCCGCGGTGTTCACAAGGCTCCCGCCAATGAGGTGGTGCGCGGCGTCACCAACCTGTCCTACACGGTCACGAAGGGTGAGCAGGACAGCCTCAACCCCATCGGGGTGAACTGCATTCGCTCCTTCCCCGGCATGGGCTTCCGGGTGTGGGGCGCGCGCACGTTGAGCAGTGATCCGGCATGGCGTTACATCAATGTCCGGCGGCTCTTCAACTACATCGAGAAGTCGCTGCAATTGGGCACCATGTGGACCGTCTTCGAGCCGAACGACCAGCGGCTCTGGAACCGCATCCGCCGCGATGTGACCAGCTTCCTCATGGGGGTCTACTCGCAGGGCGCGCTCTTCGGCGCAACGCCGGCGCAGGCTTTCTATGTGAAGGTGGACGAGGAACTCAACCCGCCCAGCCAGCGCGAGTTGGGCCAGTTGGTGATCGAGATCGGCATTGCGCCTGTGAAGCCGGCTGAGTTCGTGATCTTCCGCATCAGCCAGTGGGCGTCGGAGGCAGGCTAAACGGCGTATGACGCAGCACCGGGGCGGTGAGGGTTGGGTGCACACAACCGCCGTCCCGGTTTTGGCGGGTAACCCTGGCGCTTGCGCCCCGGGTTGTTCGCAGGGGGCTGGGTCGGGTGACCGGCGCCGCACCCCAAGTCGGTTGCAGAGGGTAAGTTCGGAGTCGGTTTGCTCTGCCGCGTGGCAGGGTCGGTCCCCAAAGCGCAGGACAGCCGGTAGCGGTTGGGCATGAGGCGGCGGTAGGACCCGAATGCTTGAACAGAACACCAGGTCTCTAGTTCGATCCGAAAGGAGTGACGCAGATGGCTCGTTTGGTTGACCCGCTGGTCGGGTTTCAGTTTGCGTTGGACGTAAACGGCATGACCGGGTACTTCACCGAGGTGAGCGGCATCGGTTCCGAGAACGCGGTGGTGACGCACAAGGTGGTGACCCCGGAGGGCAAGGAAGTCACGCTGCAAATCCCGGGCCGTGTGGAATGGGGCGAGATCACGCTCAAGCGTGGTCTGACCACCAACATCGAATTTTGGGATTGGCGCGAGAAGGTGGTGACCGGTATGGTTGCCGA
>CAKZVN010000069.1 GCA_937922105.1 uncultured Litorilinea sp. | reverse complement strand
TGGAGACCTACCGCACTAGCGAAGAGATTGACGCCCAGCGCGCGCATGAGCCGCTGGTGGTGTTGTCCAATCGCTTGTTGGAGCGCGGCGTGAAGGAGGAGACGTTGACCAAGATTCGCGCCGAGGTCGAGGAGGTGGTTCAGGACGCCGTCGAGTTTGCCCAGGACGCGCCTTGGCCCGACCCAGCCGAAGCCTACACCGACGTCTACGTGCCGGTTGCCTAGACCCTGCCTGCACCGGCGCGCGCCGCAGGATTTCAACCGCAAAGGAAACGCCAGCAATGCGTAAGACTACTTATATCCAAGCCGTCAACGAGGCGCTCAAAGAAGAGATGCGCCGGGACGAGAGCGTTTTTCTCATGGGCGAAGACGTGGGCCATTATGGCGGCTTGTTCCGCGTGACCCGTAACCTGCTGGACGAATTCGGCGAGCGTCGCGTCATTGACACGCCCATCAGCGAGCAAGGCTTTATGGGCATGGCAGTCGGCGCGGCGATGGTCGGTATGCGCCCGGTGGTGGAGTTGATGTATATGGATTTCTTCTTGGTCTGTGCCGACCAGATTTTTAACCAAGCCGCCAAGATGCACTACATGACCGGCGGCTTGGTCAATGTCCCGATGGTTATTCGCGGACAGCATGGCGGCGGCAAGCGCTACGGCTCGCAGCACAGCCAATGCGTGGAGAGCGCCTTTGCCCATTTCCCCGGCATCAAGGTCGTTTGCCCTGCGACTCCTTATGATGCGAAGGGGTTGCTCATTTCGGCGATTCGTGACCCGAACCCGGTGGTCTATTTGGAGCACAAGATGCTCTACTTCACGCGTGGGGATATGCCCGACGCAGACGAAGAGGTGATCGTCCCCATCGGCAAGGCCGACGTCAAGCGCGAGGGCAAGGATCTGACGTTGGTCACGTTCAGCTACTGTCTGCTGCAGGCGTTGGAAGCCGCCGAAGAATTGGTTGCCGACTACGGCATTGATGTAGAAGTGGTGGACCTGCGCAGCATTGTGCCGTTGGATATGGAAACAGTCTATGCGTCGGTTGCCAAGACCGGGCGTCTGCTGGCGGTACATGAGTCGCAGTCCAACTGCGGCATCGGCGCGGAGGTGGTCGCGCGCATCTACGAGGAAGCGCCCCATTTGCTGACTGCGCCGGCGCGGCGCTTGGGCATGGCGCCGGTCTCGATTCCGGTTTCCCAGAAGCTGGAAGAAGAGATATTACCCTGGAAGAAAAACATCAAGGCGGCGGTGCTGGACATGATGCTCCGCCCGGTAGCCGCATAGTGGCGTAGACCCCCTGTAGACCCCCTGCGGTGTGGCTGGGCCGAAATCAGGCAGAATGAGGAGTGACGCATGGCGACGGAAGTAAAGCTCCCTGACTTGGGAGAAGGCGTGACGGATGCCACCGTGAGTCGTTGGCGCGTGAAGATCGGTGACCGCGTCAGCGCCGGCGACATTATCTTGGAAGTCGCCACCGATAAAGTGGATACCGAGGTGGCGGCCCCCGTGGACGGCACGATCCTTCGTATCAACGCGCGCGAGGGGGACTTGGTGGACGCCGGGGCAGTGCTCGCCTTGATCGGCGCGGAGGGCGAGACAGTGGAGTCGGGGAGCGGCCATGGTTCGGCTAAGCCCACTCCTGCCCCCCAGATACAAGCCGAGGCGAAGGCAGAAACCAAAGCGGCTGAACCCTCCGCCCCTGCCGTACCCTCCGAAAATGGGCATGGCGCCAAGGTCTCGCCGGTAGCCCGGCGCGTGGCTGCGGAAAAGGGGGTGGATCTGGAAGCGGTTGCCGGGAGCGGACCCGGCGGGCGCATCACGAAAGACGACGTGCTCATGCGCGCCGAGGGCAAGCATCTGCCCGCGCTGCCCGGTGAGTATGCCTCGGCAGTGCTGCCCAGCATCGCCCGCTTGGCTGCGGAGAATAACATCAGCTTAGACGAAGTCGCCGCCGGGCGGCCCTTCAGCGCGCTGACTCGCTATGATGTGATGAGCGCGGTGGCGGCGCGCGCAACGGGGAAGGATGTGACGGTGGAGCCGCGCTTCCTGCCCCCTCGCGGCGGGCAACCCAAGCCGGCCCCGCGCCGCGAGAGCGCCACACCGATTCTGCCGCCCCAGGGCGAACGCGCTGCCGAAGCTGCCCCAGCCAAACCCGCCCCCAAACCTCCCGCGCCCAAGCCGGAGGCTCCGGCGCTGCAACTGGGGCCGGGCGACGAGTTGGTCAAGCATTCGCGCATGCGCACCGCTATCGCGCGCTCGACGACCCAGAGCCTTTTCACCGCGCCCCATGTCACCACCATGTGGGATGTCAACATGAGCGCGGTCTTGGCCCACCGTCAGGCGCACAAGAACGAATTCGCCGCCGCCGGCGTCAATTTGACCATCACCGCCTATTTGGTGGAAGCGATCATCGCCGGACTGAAGGCCGTGCCCGCCGCTAATGCCACCTACACCGATGAGGGAGTGATCATCCGTCGCACCTACAACATCGGCATGGCGGTGGCGCTGCCCCAGGACCAGTACGGCCTGGGCGGTTTGATTGTGCCGGTGATCAAGAATGCCGGCGAGTTGAACCTGCTGGGGCTGGCGCGCGCGGTCAACGAGTTGGCGGACAAGGCGCGCAGGAACCAACTCAAGGCCGAGGACTTGGCGGACGGGACCTTCACCCTGAGCAATTACGGCACGTCGGGCAGCCGTTTCCAGACGCCCATCATTGTCCAGCCCCAGGTGGGTATTCTGGGGGTGGGCGCGATTGAAAAGCGCGCCGTGGTGGTGAGCCAGGGACACCCGCTGGAGGCAAACACAGGTGACTATCTGGCTTTCCTGCCCATGACGACGCTGGGCTTCAGCTATGATCACCGCGTGCTCGACGGCGCAACGGCGGATGCATTCTGTGCCGTGGTCAAGAAGACCTTGGAAAGCTACTAGACCAAGCCGAAGTGTTGTAGAAGCGCAAAGTTAGACGACCAAGCGGACAGGCGATCTCGACATGGAGATCGCCTGTTTTATTTCTCCGGCGCAGTGGTATGGCGATTTATCAGCCGGGAACCCCTAGCTGCTGCGATAGAGCAGCCCCTCCGCCAGGGCACGGAGGGCCGAGTTGGTCGCGCGCTCGCCCAGCGCAGCGTTGAGCGATGCCAGGGCCAGCGCGTGCTGGTTGATCATCTGCTGCTCGGCGAAGCGGCGCACCTCGCCCTCCTCCAGCAAGGTGAGAATGTGGGGAAGCTGGTCGGGGTCTACAGGGAGGGCGAAGGCAGCCTGCATCCGGTCCCCGATGCGGGGGTGGTTGAGCGCATAGAGAAGGGGCAGACTCTTCTTGCGACGCAGGATGTCGTTGGCTGCCGATTTGCCGGTGACATTGGGGTCGCCCCAAATGCCCAGGATGTCGTCCTGAATCTGGAAGGCTAAGCCCACTGCCTGTCCAAACTGGAGCAGGTCGGTCTCTTGGCGCGGGGAAGCGCCGCCCACCAGCGCGCCGATGGCGACTGCCGCGCCCACCAACGCGGCGGTCTTGCCCTGGATCATGCGCATGTATTCGTCCACCGAGACCACCGGCGTCTGCTCGAAGCGCATGTCCAGGTGCTGTCCCTCGGTGAGCGCGATACAGGTCTGGGTAAAACGGTCCAGCGCAGCCAGCACAGTCTTGGCTTCGACCCCGCGGCGGGCCAACCGCTGGATGGCAGCGAAGGCGAGGGCAAACATGGCGTCGCCTACGTTGATCGCTTGGGGGACGCCCCAGATTTTCCAGACCGTGGGTCGGTGGCGGCGCATCTCGTCGCCGTCCTCCACATCGTCATGGATGAGCGAGAAGTTGTGCAGAATCTCGATGGCGGCGGCGGCAGGCAAGGCTTGGGACGGGTCACCGCCGACTTCGGCGCAGGCAAGCAAACATAGGATGGGACGCAGCCGTTTGCCGCTGGGATGGTTCTCCGGGCGAAAGTGAGTGTCGGCCCAGCCCAGGTGATAGCGCATCATGCCGTAATGGGGCGCGACGACGTCGTCGCCAATATCCAGCACCTGGCGCATCTCGTTTTCAATCTGCGGCAACCATGTGCCGATGAAACTGCTCAATTCACCGTTGGACATGAGGGGTTGACCCTACTCTTTGCTGGCGGCGCAGGCAGGCGCCAGGGTGGATAAGTCCAGACCCGCCGGGAAGCAGCGAACTTCCCGGAGAATGAAAGAGAGGTAGGCGCAAGGAACGCGGGCGCATTAGTGGACGGGTCGGTGCTGGAGCACGCCGGGCGCGCGCAGTCCGGCTACGTCGGCTGCGCCGCTGCAGAAGGCGGCAATGCGCAGCTCGGCTTCCAGCATCTCCATCTCGTCGGCGACGGCTTGCGCCGATTCCACCGCACGCTTGAGAAAAGGCGACGCCAACCCGACCAGATCGGCGCCCAGCGCGACGCACTTGGCGATGTCTTGACCGCTGCGGATACCCCCGCTGGCAAAGATGGGGACCTCGGTCAGACCCATTTCGTCGCGCACCCTGCAGACGGTCTGTAGACTCTCTGCGGTGGGGATGCCCCAATCGGCAAAGGCGGCAGCCAGCCGGCGCAGGCGTAAGGTCGGCGCGCGATGCATCTCGACTTGGCTCCAGGACGTGCCGCCGGCCCCAGCTACATCAATGGCGCGAATGCCAGCATCAAAAAGACGCCGCGCCGTTTGCGCGCTGATGCCCCAGCCCACTTCTTTGGCAACCACAGGAACCGGCAGGCTGCGACATACCTGTTCGATCCGCTGTAAAAGGCCGCGCCAACGGGAATCTCCCTCGGGCTGCAAGACTTCTTGGAGCGGGTTGAGATGGAGGATCAGCCCGTCGGCCTCGATCATCTCCACCGAGCGGCGGCATTCATCCACGCCATAGCCGTAATTTAACTGGACCGCGCCGAGATTCGCCAAGAGCAGAATGTCGGGGGCGAGGTCGCGCACGCGAAATGTCGCCGCGACTTCGCTCTGCTCCAGCCCGGCGCGCTGGCTGCCCAACCCCATGGCGAGTCCGCGCACCTGGGCCGCTTCTGCCAGGTTACGGTTGATCAGCTGGGCTTGAGCTGTGCCGCCGGTCATGGAGCTGACTAAGATGGGGGCCTTTACACAGCGTCCGAAGACCTGAACACTCAAGTCTACGTCTGCCAGATCAATTTCCGGCAGAGCTTGATGGACAAGGCGATAGTGTTCCAACCCGGTGGAGAGGGTTGGAAACTGTACGTCTTCCTCAAGGTTGATACGAATATGGTCGGCTTTGCGCTGATCAATCGTCAAGGTGGGTTCTTTCTGCGCGACAGACATGCGGGCAATGTTGGATCATTCAGGTGGCGCGCGGGCGTCTGCTCAAGGGCCATCATACCGTAAATCGGGCAGATTTCCTATCGAGTCGGGGCGCGCGCGCGAAAACGTACAAGACACACCGCACCGTGCAAAAGATCACCGATTTTGCGCGTACTGTTTCGCGGCAATTCACGTCATGGGTATGTGACGGGAGCAAACAGCGCAAGAGCGTCGCCAAAGTCCGTTGATCTTGGCGTATCGAATTCGCCCCCCGTCACGTCATCGTAAGCATGACGGGCCACTGAACCCCAGCGTAAATGAACTCATCGGTGTCTTCCGTATCCGGTCATCCACGTCGCGAAGGCCAAGCGGAAACCGGCTGATGGAGCGGGGCAGCGGCGGATAGGTGGAGCGGCAAGGTGCCCTCGCCTATCCCGAGCAGTTTAACAAACGAACAATTGCACTCTGCGTAAGCAGGTGGCTTTCGATGTGAGGGTAGGGTGTTTCGCCATACCTGGCTGTAGGTGTTTGGTTGTAAAGAGAATGCGCCCATCCCGGCGCATAAAAGGTGAAGGCTCATCGCCGGTTCGTATCGCAGCATTGCCTGTCCTGACGTGTGGTTCGTATGCACAATCCGTTGGTCATCTCTCATTCCACTAGGGTATAGGAAAGGAGAAGGTTATGTTCCCAACCCAGTCTAAAGCGCATCGGTTCAGCCCCCTGTGGCTGCTACCAATGATCGCTTTGGCTCTGTTGCTGGCGGCCTATCTGCTCTTTGCGGCTTCGACGGCGCAAGCGCAGACGCCCGCCGGTGAGTACTGTATTGAGGGTATCGTGATTGACTGGGAGGAGAAACCCCTCGCCGGTATCACGGTCACCCTGGAAGGCGACCTGTTGTCGGCGCCGTTGACCGCCGTGTCCAAGTCGAATGACGACGACAAGGGCAAGTTCTCCTTCAAGGACCTGCCTGGTCGCGCCGGCACCTACACGGCGACTGTCACGCTACCTCCCGGCTGGGAAGGCGTCACGCCCACCACCATCTCCTTCCCCATCAACGTCGGTGAGAAGAGCTGTGTCAAGATTCGCTTCAAGCTGCGCTACATCGTCCCGGTGACAGTCTACAAGTTCGACACCGACCACGTCGGTCTGCCGGACTGGAAGATCAAGGCTGTACCCGGCAAGGGGAACCTCTTCGCCGAGGTGGTGGAGAAGACCACCGATGTCAGCGGCACCGCTGTCTTCAGCTTGACGCCCGGCCTCTGGATTTTCGTGGAGCACCCGCCCACCACGGAAAAGGGTGACATCCGCGAGACCTATCGCCCGGTGCTGCCGCCCACGGCTGCTCAGGAAGTGGAGATCAAGCGTGGGGACCAGGGGTTCGCCGTCTTCTTCAAGAACGAGCTGGTCACCGGTTGTATCCTCATCCGCAAGCTGGCGTGGACCGACAGCTCCTTGATCCCCGGCAATGAGAACGGCGAGGTCGGGATCGGTGTCACCCAGTATGTGGGGAGCTACCCGGCGGCGGGGTGGGGCTTCAAGCTCCTGCGCACCGACGGCTCGCTGGCTCGCAAGGGTGTGACCGACGCCCGCGGTGAAATCCGCTTCGACGGTCTGCCCCTCGGCCCCTACATCCTGGTCGAAGAGGACCGCCCCGGCTGGAGCGAGTTCTTCGCCCGTGAGCTGGATGTGAATGTCACCGGCAACCTGTGTAACGATGCCGATGCCATCATCTTCGACAACTACCAGGACGACAGCGGCTTCTGTATCGAAGGTCGCAAGATTGACAGCAACGGCGGCTACGGTATCCCGGGCTGGAAGATCAAGATCAAGCCGCTCGACAAGGGTGGCTTCGACCCGGACGATGTGATCACCGACGGGCTGGGTAAGTACCGTGTGACCTTCCCGCTGCGTGACTATCGCATCCCCGGCGGCAAGTTCGAGGTCTGTGAGGAAGAGAAGGACGGCTGGGTCGCTGAGACCCCGACCTGTCAGACCGTGCGGTTGCCCGAGTGGCCCGGCGCCTGTGTCCAACTGAAGGACTTCGTCAACAAGCAAGTCCGGCATGACGACAAGGGCGGCGACTACTGCAGCGGCTACCACATCGTGAAGCCCGGCGAGGGTTTGTACGATATCGCCAAGAAGTATGGTGTGCCGGCGTCTGCGATGTTGAACGCCAACCCGGCTGTCAAGAAGCACCCGCACCAGTGGGTCTTCATCGGCCAGAAGCTCTGCATCCCGTAACGCCTCTCCGGACTGGGATCGGCAAGACCCTCGCAAGAGGCGCCCCTTGACGGTCTCATAAACACCACCCTATATCCTCAGCCGGATGGAGCCGGGTCCCCCAGGACCCGGCTCCATCACGTTTTGAGCGGGCAATAGGACGGCCCCGGTCTGTGATCAGGTCGGGGCTTTCCGATTTGGTGCGGGCTTGCGGTACAATCGAAGGATGCTGCATCCTGTGCCTTTGGCGCCCACACCGGCGCACCACTCGTCGCCCGCGCGTGCACCGAGCCCAGCCGGTGCCGCGGCAAACCGGCCTGGAAACCCGTTGCACATCGGCGTCCTGACTCACAATTACCCGCGGTTTCCCGGTGATTTCAGCGGCACATTCGTGGAGGCGCTCTGTGAGGAATTTGCCGCCCAGGGGCACCGCGTCACGGTCTGGGCGCCCCACGACGCGGCCTATGTGCGACCTTCGGTGGGGCCTGTGCAACTGCGGCTCTATCGCTATGCCTGGCCCGCGGCGGCGCAACGGCTGGGCTATATGCGTACCATGCAGTCGGACTTGGCCTTGCGCGTGGAGGGCTATCTGCTCAGCCCGGCCCTGTTTGCCGCCGGCATCGCGACGGTCTGGCGCGCGGCGCGGCGCACACGACCGGACGTGTTACACGCGCACTGGCTGTTGCCGAATGGGTTCATGGCGGCGGTGGTCAGCCGTCGCCTGGGGATTCCGCTGGTCGTTTCGGTGCCGGGGTCCGACGCCCAGGTGGCGCATCAGAATGCGCTTTTTCGCAGTATGGCCCGCTTCACCCTCCGCCAAGCGTCGTTGCTGACAGCCAACAGCGAAGCGCTGCGTGACCGCGTCTTGGAACTCGGCGCGGACCCAGCCAAGTTCGACCTCATCCTCTACGGAACCGACCCCGATGCGCTGCGGCCCAACCCCGACGGCGTTGCCGCGCTGCGGCGCGAGTTGGCGATCCCCGACGGCGCGACGGTGCTGCTGTGTGTGGGGCGCATGGTCTATAAGAAGGGGTTCGATGTGTTGGTGCGTGCACTGGCTGAGGAGCCGCTGGTCGGGCGCGCAGTGGTCGCGGTGATGGTGGGCGAGGGCGACCAGTGGGCCGCATGGCAGGCGCTGGGGCACAGCCTGGGCGTGGCAGATCGCCTGCGCTGGGTCGGGGCTGTCCCGAAAGACCACATCGGCGTCTTCTATAATCTGGCGGATGTCTTGGTCAACCCGGCGGTGAGCAAGCCTGCCGACGGTCTTAACGTCTGTGTGTTGGATGCCATGAGTTGCGCCAAGCCGGTGGTCGGCTCGCTGGTAGCAGGGAACCCATTGGCGGTCGTAGATGGGGTAACCGGTTTGCTGGTTCCCGAACAGGATGTCCGGGCGCTGGCGGCGGCGCTGGCTCGCTTGGTGGACGACCCTGCCTTGCGCCTTCACATGGGGCGGGCCGGGCGGGCGCGCATCGAAAACGAACTCGGCTGGCCCCACTTGGCCCGACGCTATGTCGCACACTTCCGGCGTCTGGGTGAGGCCGCCGCGACGCAACGTTGACCCGGAATTGGGACACTATGGCTGCACATGCTTCCGCTTATCTCGACTTTTATCGCAACAAAGCGGTCTTGATCACGGGCGGGTTGGGGTTTATCGGCTCCAATCTGGCTCGGCGTTTGGCTGATTTGGGCGCGCGGGTGACGCTGGTGGATTCCATGCTCCCCGATTATGGCGGCAATCTCTTTAACATTGCCGGCTATGAAGAGCGCCTGCGCGTCAATATCGCCGATGTGCGCGACCCCTACTCCATGCGTGCGTTGGTGCGCGGCCAAGACGTGCTGTTCAATCTAGCCGGACAGGTGAGCCACCTGGACTCCATGCAGGACCCGTTCACCGACTTGGAGATCAACGCGCGCAGCCCGCTCTCGATTCTGGAGGCTTGTCGCCACGAGAATCCCGCGGTCAAGGTAGTCTACGCAGGGACGCGCCAACAGTACGGGCGGCCCAAGTATTTGCCGCTGGACGAGGACCATCTGCAACATCCCACCGACATCAACGGCGTCAACAAGCTGGCGGGCGAGTGGTATCACATGGTCTATTACGGCGCCTATGGGCTAC
This sequence comes from uncultured Litorilinea sp., assembly GCA_937922105.1. Taxonomy (GTDB): domain Bacteria; phylum Chloroflexota; class Anaerolineae; order Caldilineales; family Caldilineaceae; genus QEUY01. Next base: position 2,145 of record CAKZVN010000069.1, on the reverse strand, counting down.
GCACCGCGTCCTTGCGCCTGACCAATACCTATGGCCCGCGCCAACTGCTCAAACACAACCGCCAGGGTTTTATTGCCTGGTTTGTGCGCCTGGCGGTGGAGGGCAAGACGATTCAACTCTTCGGCGACGGGCGCCAGCGTCGCGACCTCTGTTACGTGGACGATGTGGTGGATGCCTTTTTACGCGTGGGCGCCAGCGATGCCGCCGACGGTCAAATCTATAATTTGGGAGGCCGTGCGCCCATTGCGCTGATTGATTTGGCCCAACTGATCGTGGAGATCGCAGGGCAGGGTAGCGTGGAACTCGCGCCTTGGCCCGAAGAACGCAAGCGCATTGATATCGGCGATGTCTATTCCAGCTATGCGCGCATCCATGCCGCGCTGGGCTGGGAGCCGGTGACCGAGCTTGCCGACGGTCTGCGCCGCATGATTGACTATGTGCGGGCGCACCGGCGCTATTACTGGTAGGCAGCAGTCGTGGGATTGGGCGAATATAGGGGAGAATCACGCGATGGGGCAACCGGTGCCCTTCATGGATTTGCTGGGTCAAGTGACCGCGCTGCGCGCGGAGATTGACACCGCGATTGCGCGCACGCTGGACAGCGGCTGGTATGTGCTGGGGCGCGAGGTCGCGGCCTTCGAGGCGGAATTCGCCGACTATGTAGCGGCCCGCGGCGGTGGGCCGGTCACTTGTGTCGGTGTCAATTCGGGAACCGACGCGCTGGTGCTGGCGCTGTGGGCGTGCGACATCGGCCCCGGCGACGAGGTGATCACGGTAGCCCATAGCGCCGTGGCGACCGCAGCCGCCATCGCCTTGCGCGGCGCGACGCCCGTCTTCGTGGATATTGACCCGCGGACTTACACGCTCGACCCGGCTCAGCTGGCTGCCGGGATCACGCCGCGCACCAAAGCCGTGATCCCGGTGCATCTCTACGGTCATCCTGCCGACCTAGCGCCCATTCTGACCATCGCCCAGGAAGCCGGGCTGCGCGTGATCGAAGATTGCGCCCAGGCCCACGGCGCGACCTATGCCGGACAGCATGTGGGAACCTTCGGTGATTTGGGCTGCTTCTCTTTTTACCCCACCAAGAATTTGGGCGCATTGGGCGACGGCGGCGCGGTCATCGGTCGCGACGCGCGTCTCATGGCGCGCGTGCGCTTGCATCGCGAGTATGGCTGGACGCCCCAGGCGCGCTATGTGTCGCAGAGCCAGGGCATGAACAGCCGGCTGGACGAACTGCAAGCCGCCATTTTGCGCGTCAAGCTGATGCACCTCGACGCGTGGAATGCGCGGCGCCGCGCCATTGCGGCAAGCTATGCCGCCCACCTGCCGGCGGGGATCACGCTCCCTGTGGAGTTGCCCGGCTGCACCCACGTCTATCATCTCTATGTGGGCCGCGTCGCCCGTCGTGATGAGTTTCGCGCCCGCTTGCAGGAAGCCGGAATCGGCACAGCCATCCACTATCCGGTCCCCATTCACCGCCAACCCGGCTACGCTCGGTTCGGCACAGGCCCGTTGCCCGTGACCGAACAAGCCGCCGCGGAGATTGTGTCGTTGCCCATGCATCCGTTTTTGAGCCAGGCCCAGGTGGAGGCGGTCATCGCCGCCGCACAGTCGGCCCTGGTCCCAGCCTAGCCGCCGCGCTTGAGGGCAAAGAGCCATGCGCGGGAAGTTGCGCCTGGAGGGCGCGCGGCTGGTCTTGCTGGTGTTGAGTGGGGCGTATGCCGCGCTCTTTGCCGGGCTGGCTCTGCGTCTGCACTGGGGGATGCGTACCCACAAGGCTGATTTGGGGCAGATTCACCAGGCGGTGTGGAATTCCAGCCGCGGTCGCTTTGTGGAGATGACCGACAACGGCTTCATCGCCACGCGCATGACCGACCACGTCGAGCCGATCCTGGCGATCATCAGTCCTGCGCTTTGGCTTTGGCCCCATGCCGAGACGTTGCTGGTGATCCAGGCGCTGGCGGTGGCGCTGGGCGCTTGGCCCCTCTATGGGTTGACGTTGTTGCTGTTGGACCGCACCCTCGCGCCCACAGCGCGCGCACGCATCTGGGAGTTGGAGCCGCTGCGCCGGTTGACCGAGCCGCTGGCGTTGGCAGTGGTGGCGGCTTATTTGCTCACACCGCAACTCCAGTCGGCCTTGCT
>CAKZVN010000068.1 GCA_937922105.1 uncultured Litorilinea sp. | reverse complement strand
GATGTTGGGTGTGGGCGTGGGGGCCTATGGCGCAGCCATCTTCCACTTGACGACGCATGCGTTCTTCAAGGCGCTGCTCTTCTTGGCTGCGGGCAGCGTCATGCACGCCACCCACGGCGAGTTGGACATCCGCAAGATGGGCGGGCTGCGCGACAAGATGCCGGCGACCTTTATGACCTTCCTGATCGGCGCGGCGGCGCTGGCAGGCTTGCCGCCGCTGGCGGGTTTCTTTTCCAAAGACGCCATCTTGGTGGGCGCGCTGGTCCAGAATCCGCTGCTCTATGCCGTGGGCTTGGCGACCGCGCTGATGACCGCGTTCTACAGTTTCCGCGCCGTGCTGGTGCCCTTCCTGGGCCGCCCGCGGGATCGCCATCTCTATGACCACGCGCACGAAAGCCCCAGCCTGATGACCGTGCCGCTGTGGATTTTGGCGGGGTTGACGGTGGTGGCGGGTGCGCTCAACTTGCCCTTTGTGACGACCCTGGAGACGTGGCTGAAGCCTGCGTTGGGCTATCACGAACATCCGCCCCTGGAGTTGGAACTGACCGCCATCACGTTGAGCGTGGTGACCGCAGCCTTCGGCTCGCTCATGGCTTATGCCCGTTATGTGCGCCAGGAGAACTGGGCCTATCGCATTGCCGCGTCGGTGCAGGGAGTCGCCCCGTTGGCGGAAGCCAAGTGGTATGTGGACGAGGCGTACAACGCGCTCATCGTGCAGCCGCTGCGTGTGAGCGCCGAGTGGTTTGCCAGGGTGTTTGACCGCCAGATCATTGACGGCGCGGTCAACGGGTTGGCGACGCTGAGCCAAAAGTTGGGCGAGCAAGTGCGCTATCTCCAGAACGGCGCAATCCCGACCTATGCGTTGAGCATCCTATTGGGTGTGGTACTGCTGGTTACCTATTTCATCATGAGCGCCTAGTCGGCACAGGCGCAGCAGAACGGCAGGATAGACCCGCATGGTTATCCCGAACTTACTAAGTTTTATCACCTTCCTGCCCTTGCTGGGCGCGCTGGTGGTCGCCATGATCGGCGACGAAGCCGGCAAGAAACAGATCGCGCTGGGCACGACGCTGGTCACCTTTGTCGCCAGCCTGTCGCTCTGGTTTCTATGGGACGACAGCGTCGCCGGGATGCAGTTCTTGGAGGACTACGCCTGGTTCGCCGAGTTCGGCCTGCGCTATACCCTGGGCGTGGACGGCATCAGCCTGTTCCTGGTCTTGTTGACCACTTTCCTCATGCCCATTGCGGTCTATTTCAGCACTCTCTATGTCAAAGAAGACATCGGCCTCTATTTGGCGATGATGCTCGTGCTGGAGACCGCGATGATCGGCGTCTTTGTGGCGCTGGACCTGGTGCTCTTCTTCGTCTTCTTTGAGTTCAGTCTGATCCCCATGTACCTGCTCATCGGGCGCTGGGGCGGCGCGCAGCGCGTTTATGCTGCGCTCAAGTTCTTCCTCTACACCTTTGCCGGCTCGGCGCTGATGTTCATCGCCATCCTGGCGGTCTACTGGCAGACGGGGACTTTCAGCCTGCTGGAGCTACAGAATACACCCATCCAGGGTGCGTTGCAGACGTGGGGCTTCTTGGCCTTTGCCCTGGCCTTTGCCATCAAGATTCCGCTCTTCCCCTTCCACACCTGGTTGCCCGACGCGCACGTGCAAGCGCCCACCGCGGGGTCTATCATCTTGGCGGGCGTGCTGCTGAAGATGGGGACTTACGGCTATCTGCGCCTGGCGATGCCCCTTTTCCCGGAGGCGGCGGTCCAGTTCGGGCCGTGGGTCGCGGGGTTGGCGGTGGTGGGCATTATCTACGGCGCGCTCTTGGCGCTGGTGCAAAAGGACATCAAGTCGCTGGTGGCTTACAGTTCGGTGGCGCATCTGGGCTATGTGATGCTGGGCGTGGTGACGCTCAACGAGCAGGGCATCAGCGGCGCGGTCTTGCAGATGGTCAACCACGGGCTGAGCACCGGGGCGCTGTTCCTCATGGTCGGCCTGCTCTATGAGCGCCGCCACACGCGCATGATGGACGAATTCGGCGGGCTGTGGAAGAGCGTGCCCATCTTCTGCGGCTTCTTCCTGGTGGTGGTGATGAGCAGCGTGGGGCTGCCCGGTCTCAACGGCTTTGTGGGCGAGTTCACCATCCTGCTGGGTGCGTTTGTCTATCAGCCGGTCTTTGCCGTCTTGGGCGCGTTCGGCGTAATCCTGGCGGCCTGGTATCTGCTCACCGCATTCCGCAAGCTGGCGCAGGGTCCCTTGACCAACCCCGCCAACGAAGCCGCCAACTTGCCCGACCTGCGCGGCGGCGAGATTGCCATGTTGGTGCCGCTGGTGCTGCTCTTTTTCCTGATCGGTCTTTTCCCTAACTTATTCCTGAGCAAGATCAACCCGTCGGTGGCGCAGTTGGTCAACCGCACCGCCGTGGTGCGCAGCATCGAGATGCCCGATTTGAGCGCCCCGCGCCTGAGTCTCACCGATGCCGCCCAATCTCCGTCCGCTTTTGCCGCGAAAGTCGAGCGCTAAGCCATGCCCCAGTCATTGGACGCCCTCCAACTTAACTTTGCCGTGTTGGCCCCAGCGCTGACCCTCATCGGTTTTACCTTGCTGGTCATGTTGGTGGACATCCTTGCCAACGACAAGCGCCCGGCCCTGCGCCAAGCGTTGCCGTGGGTGGCGCTGGCGGGCGTGGCGGCGGGACTGGTGGTTTGCGCAGTGATGTGGGGGCAGCCGGCCCAGAGTTTCCAGGGGATGGCGACGTCGGACCGCTTTGCGCTGGCCCTCAATGTGATTGTGTTGACCGCCACCGCGCTGGGTATCCTGGTCAGCGTGCAGACCATCCCCACGATCAACTACCGGGTGGGCGAGTACTATGCGCTGCTCCTGCTCACCGCCACGGGCATGATGATGATGGGGAGCGCCACCGACCTGATCGTGGTCTTCTTGGCGCTGGAGATTTTCTCGTTGGCGCTCTATATCCTCACCGGGTTGCGCCGGGAGAGCCGGCTCAGCACCGAAGCCAGCCTCAAGTATTTCCTACTGGGCGCGTTCGCCAGCGGCTTCTTCGTCTATGGCGCGGCGCTGATCTACGGCGCGGCGGGCAGCACGCAGTACAGCATCATCGCCGCCAACATGGCGGCGGGGATCGGCACACCCGCGCTGCTCTATGCCGGGCTGGCGCTGCTCATGGTGGGCTTTGCCTTTAAGGTCAGCCTGGTCCCTTTCCACATGTGGACGCCCGATGTCTACCAGGGCGCGCCCACACCGGTAGCCGCGTTTATGAGCGTGGGGACCAAGGCCGCAGGCTTTGCTGCGTTTATCCGCGTGCTGCTGGAAGCGGCCCCTGCACAGCAGGAGACATGGGGCACGGCGCTGGCGGTGTTGGCGGTGTTGACCATGACGCTGGGCAACTTGGCCGCCTTGCGCCAGACCAGCCTCAAGCGCATGTTGGCCTATTCCAGCATTGCGCACGCAGGCTATATCCTGGTGGGCTTGGCGCCGGGGACGGCCCAGGGCGCTACGGGCGCGCTCTTCTATCTGTTCACCTATGCCTTCATGAACATCGGCGCGTTTGCCATTGTGATTGCGCTGGAAAAGGCCAACGAGGACGATGCGCTGCAAAACCGTGCTGCGGGCATTGCCCCGCGCCGCCCTTTCTTGGCGTTGGCTATGGCGGTCTTTATGTTCAGCCTCAGTGGGGTCCCGCCGCTGGCAGGCTTCTTTGGCAAGTTCTTCGTCTTCTCCGCCGCGGTGGAAGCCGGGTGGACATGGCTGGCGGTGGTGGGCATCCTCAACAGCGCGATGGGTCTCTATTACTACTTGCGCGTGACGGTCGCCATGTATTTTGAGGCCCCCGGCGAGGAGACGGCGACCGCTCCCCGCGACGGCGGTCTGTTGCGCCTGAGCGTGGCGGTGGCTGCGCTGTTCACCATCCTCATCGGCTTCTATCCGGGCCTGTGGGCGGGCATCTTCCACACCGGGTTAGGCGGCTAACCATTCCCTCATTCTGAGCGCCCGCACCTGTCCGCCCGGACGCGCGCGGACAGGTGCGGGCATTTTCGCGCCGAAAACTGACAGTTGACTCCCCCCCCCGCTATGCTACACTGTTAGCAGGAATCGGCGACAAACCCATCATCGCATGCCCCATCGGTTCCTCCCACGCGTGCACCGGCCCGGTCCACTCACGACATCTGTAACCGTCGCCTTGTCTGCTGAATGTGCGAATTCCGTTCAACTTCATGGGACTACTACAGCGTACTTCAGTACAACTGGCCCTAGATGCGCACATAAGGCCCGCCCGAAAAAAGGAATAGGGGGTGCAACTTGAGTTCCGAAGGCAAGTATCGCAACACCAAGGAATATCATCTTGTGTACACGGAGCTAATCGCTGCCGCACGGTATCGCGGGACAGTAACTTATCAAGAAATCGCCAAAATCATGGGCCTGCCGATGCGAGGAAGTTACATGGGCAGTCAAATCGGGCATATTCTTGGCGAAATCTCCGAAGACGAAGTAAAGGCAGGGCGGCCGATGCTAAGTGCCGTTGCCGTTAACGTTCAGGGGGCTGCCAGTGCAGGTTTCTTCAATCTGGCGCGTGAACTGGGCAAGATTGGTGGCGACTCGTCCGACGAAGAGACTGCGTTTTGGGAAAAGGAAAAAGCGGCTGTCTACGAAACCTGGAAGGTCATTTTGCCGAAGGAGTAGGACACGGCCATTGAGTTCATAGCAGTGGTATCACTGAACAGGCGTGGGTAGTCCAAGATGTGTTGGAGAAGGCGCTGCCGATGCGTCAGAACTCGCTGCTGAACTCGATCTTGCGGTGGCGCATGATCACGCTTTGTGCCAGGCCGATGGCGACCAGCATGGAGACCAAGCTGCTACCGCCATAGCTGATGAAGGGCAGCGTCAAGCCGGTGACGGGCAAGAGACTCATGTTCATGCCCACGTTGACCACCACCTGGAAGAAGATGAGCGCGGCGACGCCCACGGTCAACAGCCGTCCGAAGTGGTCCTGCGCCTTGTCCGCGATGCGCAGCAGACGCCAGACCACAAAGAGCAGCAAAGCCAGGATGATCATCGCGCCCACCCAGCCCAGCTCTTCGGCGATGACGCTGAAGATGAAGTCGGTGTGGCGCACGCGCAAAAAGTGCAACTGATTCTGGCTGCCCAGCCCGAAGCCGCGGCCCATCCACCCGCCGTTGCCGATGGCGATCAGCGCCTGGTTGACGTTGAAGGCGGCGGCTGCGTTTTCGGCGGGATTGAGGAAGACGTTGATGCGCTCCAGCATGTAGCCTTGCAGCGTGCCCAAGAAGACCGGCAAGGCAGCTACTGCGCTCCCTGCCATGAGAAAAAGCTGCCAAAAGCGGATGCCGCCGACCATGATCAGCGTGCCGCCCAAGAACGCGTAGGTGGCGGTCATGCCCAGGTCGGGCTGCAAGTAGATCAGCGCCAGCGGCGCGATCAGCAGCACCAGCGCCACCAGCAGCGTCTCCAGCCGCCCCATGTAGTCGTGGAACCAGCTGAGATACCAGGCGAGGAAGATGATCAAGAGGAATTTGCCCGGCTCGGTGGGTTGCACCAGCGTGCCGCCGATGGAAATCCAGCGTTGCGAGCCGCTGCCCTGGGTTTCGCCGAAGAGAAAGACCGCGACCAGCAGCCCGATAAAGACTAGAAACGCAGGCGGGGCCAACAGCGCCAGATGACGATAGTCAATCACCGCGACGACGAAGAGGCCCACCAGCCCGACCGCGAGAAAGGTGGTCTGGCGCCACCAATAGTCGCCCAAGTCCACGGTATTGGCGGTTGCGCTGTAGATCATGGCGACGCCCACACCGCACAAAAAGAGCACGACGATCAACAAGGGCCAATCGAAGTTACGCCACAATAAACGGTTGGTCATGGTTGGTCAAGGTCGAACGATCCAGCCGGTACGGTTGTCTAGCGCCCCAGGAGGCGCACAATCGCCGGGATGAGACCCGGCTCGCGAAAGTCCATGAGCGGCACGTTGTTGCCCATGATCCGCTGGGCAATGTTGCGATAAGCCGTCGCCACCCAGCTGCGCTTGTTGAGCACGACGGGTGTGCCGCGGTCGGTGGCGAGGACAATGGACTTGTCCTCCGGCACGACGCCCAGCAAGTCCACCGCCAGGATATCCAGGATGTCGTCAATGTCGCGCAGTTCGCCGTTGCGCGAGAGGCGCGCGTTGTAGCGGTTGACCACCAGGCCGGGCTGGTGTTTCCAGTCACGCTCCAGCAGAAAGATCACTTTGTCGGCGTCGCGCAGCGCGCTCACGTCGGGCGTGGTGACGATGAGCACGCGATCGGCAGGGGCAACGGCGCTCTGGAAGCCGTGTTCGATGCCCGCGGGCGAGTCTATGATGACATAATCCGCCATGGTCGCCAGGCTTTTACAGACTGAGACCATCTGTTGGATGCCCACGTCGGCTTTGTCGCGCGTCTGCGCCGCCGCCAGCAGATAGAGCGACTCCACCCGTGTATCGCGCACCAGCGCCTGTTCAAGACGGCAGCGCCCCTCTACCACATCCACAATATCGTGAAGGATGCGGTTTTCCAGCCCCATGACCAGATCGAGATTACGCAGGCCGATGTCGGCGTCCACGGCAATGACACGTTTGCCGGTGAGGGCCAACGCAACGGCGAGATTGGCGGTCGTTGTTGTCTTGCCCACGCCTCCTTTGCCGGAGGTCACAGTAATGACATTGCCGGGCATGCAGCCTCGCTCTGTGTCAGGGCGCCCCGAGAAATCAGGGGCGCGAAGGGTGGCAGGGCTTAGCGGCGCAGGGCCGACGGCCCATAGGTGCGTGTCTCATCCCACGGCTCCACGATGATCTTGCCATCCAGGATACGCGCAATTTCCGGGCGGCGCGCGGCGGGTTTGCGCCAAAAGGAAAAGAGGCCGCGCCCGCTCGATTGCGCCGGCGGAATGGTGGTCAGGTGGGCAATGCGCAACTGAGTGGGGACAAAGTCCAGCGCGGCGACAACGGCTTTGCGGTTGCCGTCGGCGCCGGCAAAGGCGATCCCACGTAGCCGGCCCCAGACCATGATGTCCCCGCCGCTGATCACTTGTGCGCCCGGGTTGACATCACCGATCACCACGATACTTTCGGTCTTACGCAACACTTGACCGGAGCGCAGGCTGCCGCGATGAACGAAGTGTTGGGTCCGTGCTAAGGCGACAGGGTCTGCTTCCGGCTCCGAGACTTTGGGCGGTGGCGCGCCGGGCTTGCTGCGCGGCGCGGGCGGCG
>CAKZVN010000067.1 GCA_937922105.1 uncultured Litorilinea sp. | reverse complement strand
GCTATTTCCCACCAATCCCGATACGGTGCGCTCCACGTATGGCTGTGCGGGCATTGTCGGTTTGTTCGTGTCGGTCTTTATTGCCATCGGCTCGGCTTCCCTGTTGGAGTCTTTGACGCCATTGGGCTTTTTGCCGGGGCTGGGCTTGGCTGCCGCTGCCATGGCGTTCATCATCGTGGCGAATTTCATGCCACGCAAAACCGACAAAGGCGCCGAGGAAGCGGCGCGCTGGCGCGCCTTCCGCACCTATCTCCGCAACATTGACCGCTACAGCGACCTTGCCGCGCAAAAGGAGATCTGGGACCGCTACCTGCCCTATGCCATTGCGTTCGGCATCGAGAAAGACTACATTCGCCGCTTCGAGAGTGTGGAAGCGCCCGCGCCGGGCTGGTATATTCCCAGCCCTACCGTCTATGAACCCTATCGGCGGCGCTATTACGGCGGGCCGTTCGAGACGATGGGACCGGGGCAACCGCTCGGCGGCGGCTTGAGCTTGCCGGGCGGCGGTGAGGGCCGTTCCCCTGGTGGGACGCTGGGCGACATGAGTCGCGGCATGGGCAGTAGCCTCTCCTCCATGAGCACCGGCCTGGGCGCGATGCTCAGCAGCGCAGCCGGAACCCTGACCAGCCGCCCGTCCAGCTCGTCGTCCGGCGGCGGGTGGAGCGGAGGCGGCGGCTTCTCCGGTGGTGGCGGTGGAGGCGGCGGTGGTGGTGGCGGTGGAGGCGGCGGCTTCCGCTAACGCGCAGCCGACTCTCCCTGTCCGGCATACGGCAGGAACGGTCTTTGACAAACTTCGTGACCCCGGACGACTTGTTGCAGCAGCGCGCCGGTTTGGCGGCTGCCTGACCAGGAAAGGAGAAACACATGGCCGGCGGGGGACGCGTCGTCGGGTTAGGTCTCATGATCGGGAGCGCCGTGTTATTTTTGACCTTCACTGCGTGGGCGGGCACGGCTCTGCTCACCGACGAGACGACGCGCGGCGGTATGGTCTTGGGCATTCTCTTGGCGCTCCTTGTGCTGACGCCCATCTTCGGCGTGGGAGCTTATCTCTTCCGCGCCGGCACAGCCGAGCAAGCCAGCTTGGCTGTGGTGCGCCAAGAGCGCAAGATTCTCAATATGGTCCTTGCCCAGGGCCAAGTCACCATCGGCGAGTTGGTCGCCGAACTGCAGGAGCCGCGTGACGTGGTGGAGAACATGATTCGCGACCTGGTGGGCAAGCAATTGTTCAGCGGCGCGATCAACTGGGAAAAGGGCGTGCTTTACAGCGTGGAGAGCCAGGCGCTCACCGGCGGGCGTAAGTGTCCCAATTGTGGCGGCGAGTTACGCTTTGCCGGCAAGGGACTGATTGTCTGCCCCTACTGTGGTAGTGAAGTCTTCTTAACCAAAAACGCGGCTGCCGCTACCGCTGCCGACGCGGCGTAGTGCGGCCTATGTAGCGTCGCCGCGTGGTAACTCGGGATGAACGCAGACGCGATGGCGCGCCGGGAGCGCTGGGTCACTCGGCTGGCACAGACGCCACTGGAGCGCTTTGCCCAGACGATGCCGCACACCGATGTTTAGTGGTTTGCTCGCTATGTAGCCGTCATTCTGAGGAGCGCAGCGACGAAGAATCTCGATACGCCACCAGAGGGGGACGCTTCGCTGCGCTCAGCATGACGACAGCGTAGCGATTTATCGGACAAGAGCCTGTTCGCGATTCGTGATGCGCCCAGCGCACAGTGCACAAATCAGGAGGACACGGATGTCTGACCAGTATGTTGAGGATGCCAAGTCGCGCATGGGCGCGATCGAGCGCCTGCTCAAGGGCCTACCCGGTATCCGCGGGTATGTGGACAAGGAACTGCGCCGTGATGCCGACAAACGCCTGCGCGAACTGATCGCCGGGCAACTAGAGGAGCAGAAGGCGACGCTCTTTGCCGTCCAGCAGATGTTGCTGGAGGGCAAGGGGCTGATGTGGATGGACAATGTGGATAGTGCCATCTCGCGGCTCCAGCTGCTCATTGATCGCATCCGCACCGCCAGTTACGGCTATGCCGGTCTCTTTGACCCTGTGCGCATCAAGGAGGAAGCGCTGGAGGCGCTGCACCGCTTCGATGTCGCCATGGCGGAGCGCGTGGTGGATGTGCGGCTCAGCATCAACGCGCTGCGCCAAGCGGTGGCGGACGGCGGTGACATCGGCGGGCAAGTGCGCAAGTTGATTGACCTGTTGGGGGAACTCAATACCCTCTACGGCAAGCGCCACGAAGCCATTCTGTCGCCCAGTCTGTTGGATAACCCCGGCTACCGGCCCGACGCGGACCGCGGCGTGCCTACCCCGGAAGGGTAGCCCCTGCCGGCGGCGCAAGTTGACCCGTTTCTGCCGGCGGCGCGCCGGTTGCGGTTCTGAATCCGGTCTCGACACAGGAGAAATTCGAGTATGGCAAGAATCATTGATGTCATCGAAGCGCCCAACCAGGGTGCGAATGAATTGGTCGCACGCGTGCCGCAGGTCGGTTCCGGCGACTTCCGCCTGGGTAGCCAGGTGATCGTGCGCGAGAGCCAGCGCGCCGTCTTCTATCGGGACGGCAAATCGCTGGATACCTTCCCTCCCGGTCGCCACACCATTACCACCATGAACCTGCCCATCCTTTCCGGGCTGATGCGCTTGGCGACCGGCGGCAACGATGTTTTCACCGCCGAGGTCTACTTCGTCAACATGCGCGAGTTCACCGACTTGCGCTGGGGCACGCCGCAGCCCATCAGCCTGCGCGATACGGACCTGGGGTTGGTGCGGTTGCGCGCCTTTGGCCAATACACCATGCAGGTTGCCGATCCCAAGCTCTTTGTGGACAAGATCGTCGGCACGCAGGGCATCTTCACCACAGCCCAGATCGAGGATTACCTGCGCAATGCAGTGATCAGCCGCCTGACCGATGTGCTGGGCGAGAACATGACCAGCATCTTCGACCTGCCGCAGCTCTTCAACGAGATCGGCGCAGCCATGCGCGCGAAGGTGCAGGACGATTTCCAGGCGATGGGCATTGCGCTGCGCCAGTTCATGATCGTCTCCATCAACCCCACCGACGAAACGGCGAAGGCCATTGACGAGCGGGCGAGCATGGGGGCCATCGGCAATCTGGACGCTTATATGAAATACAAGGCGGCGCGCGCCATCGGCGATGCTGCGCAGTCCGGCGGCGGCACCGGCGAGGGGCTGGGCTTGGGCGCGGGCATCGGCATGGGCGCGGGCTTGGCGGGCATTGTCACCCAGGCGATGCAGGGCGCAACCCAGCCCCAACAGGCCGCGGCCCAGCCTGCCGCGCAGCCCGCGGCTGCCGCAGTTCCCGGTGTGATGACTTTGGAGGAGGCCGCGGCCTACCTCAAGGTCTCGGTGGAGGATGTGCTTGCCATCATCGAGAGCGGCGAACTCAGGGCGCGCAAAATCGGCACCCAATACCGCATCAGCAAGGAAGCGGTAGACGCCTTCTTGGCGGGGTAATTCCTGGTATTCTGATGTCGGAGGTAGGTTGATTGTGCTGCTTTCCGCGATAGATGAACGCTTGGCGAATTTAGAGGTCAGTATGTTGCCGATTCGACATGAAGCGTACTTTCTGTTTCGGGAAGATGCCTACGCTGATTACTGCTGGACTGTTGATCAGTTTGCAGCATATCAGCCTGCCTCCTTCATCTATCTTTGCTATTTGGCGATCAAACCACTAAACATGCGAGACCGCTCCAGCGAGGAGACCTCGCCCACAAAGTGAAAGCAAAAAAACGGACCTGCCACCGGGCGATCCGGTTGCAGCAAGCAGGCACGACACGTCGAAGAAAACGACTGCCGACTGGTCAATACACGGTGCGTACCCGCTACAATCCAACGCAGGAGGGACCTGCTCCGTGGCGAGACTTGCTACCCAGTCGTCCACCAGTCCAGACCGGTGTAGATCAGCGCGGTGATGGCAATGGCGTAGATGGCGATGCTCTTGAAGGTAGCCCAGAACAAGACCGATGCGCGCATGCGCAGTGCCTTGGCGGCGACCGCCATGATCCACACCCCGGACCAAGGCGTCATCACCAAGACGAACCAATAGCCGTGGCGATTGACCGCAGCGCGCACCGATTCCGAGTCGAGTCGCGCCAACCAGCGGCGCAGCCATGCCCAGCGCAGCATCCGCTCGTAACCGTAGTGAATCAGGGGCACCGGCAAGAAGTTACCTAGCACCGACCAGAAAACCACCGACACCGGGTCCAGCCCGGCGGCAATGCCTACCGGGACCGCCACGTAAATTTCCGCCAGCGGAAAAAAGCCGGTGAACCAGGTCCCCGCCGCTGCCAACCAATATTCTACCCACCCCATCGCCATCCCAATTCCTCTCTGCCCAACACTTGCCGCCTGTGACGGGCCGCGAGTAGTGCCGCTTCATGACCGCAATTGTCAACCGCGCCTGTGCGGCATACTCCGTTACGGCGCCGATTGAGTATACTAAAGGAATCCGAGAGCACAGCATAATCACCGCAAGCGCTCATCCAATTCTGTGATTCGCAGGGCCGGTCAGGGGGGCCGCTCGTCATGGCACAGTCGCACGTCCATCCCACCCTCGCTTCGGAACCGTCCGCCGGCACGGAGACGGTAATCCCCCCTGGCACCTTTGCCGCGCTGCGCTACCCCAGCTTCAACTGGTTCATCACCGGCACCACCCTCTCCAACGCCGCGCAGTGGATCCAACAGGTGACCTTGAGTTGGCTCGTCTACGATCTGACTGGCTCCGGCGCCATGCTGGGCACGCTTAACCTGGTACGCTCGCTGGCGACACTGGGCCTTGCGCCCTTTGCCGGCGTTGCGATTGATCGCTTTCCCCGGCGCCGCCTGCTCTACGCCTCCTACGCCTGGCTCTTCAGCATCAGCCTGGTGTTCGGTTTTGTGTTGATGGTGTTGCCCACCGCCATTTGGCCGCTCTATGTCTTTGCCCTGTTGGGCGGCGTCGCGATGGCGATCAACATGCCGCTCACCCAGACCATCGTCTTTTCGTTGGTTCCGCGCGCGGTGGCGCCCAGCGCGGTGGCGCTCAACCAGACCGGCTGGGCGGTCATGCGTTCGCTCGGCCCGGCGATGGGCGGCTTCCTGATCGTATGGTTCGGTCCACCGGGCAACTTCTTCGTCCAAGCCGCGGCCTATCTGCTGGTGGCCTTGACCGTGACCCAGCTCGCCATCCCCAAAAGCACCGCACCGGTGCGCAATGTCTCGGCAGGGAGCAGTTTCGGCGAGGGGCTGCGCTATCTTAAGGATGCGCCCACCACGCGCGCATTTTTGTTCATGGGGTGGGTGTTGCCGCTCTTTATCATCCCCATCTTCGCGGCGCTACCACCCATCTTCGCCAAAGACATCTTCGGCGGCGGACCCGACACGTTGGGCATCATCCTTTCCGCGGTGGGCATCGGCGGCATTGCCGGCGGTTTTGTCACCGCGTCGTTGGGGCGTCTGGAGCGTCGCGGCCTGCTGCAACTGGGCGCGCTACTGCTTACCAGCCTCTCGCTGATCGGCTTTGCGCTCAGCGCGACCGTGTGGGCGGCCTTTATCTGTTTCGTGCTGGCGGGTTTCTTCGAGATGATCTACCTGACCACCAACCAGACGCTGTTGCAGTTGTCCATCCCAGACGAACTGCGCGGGCGGGTCACCGGCATTGTCAGTCTCAACATGGGGCTGATGCCGCTGGGCGCGCTGGTAGCAGGCGCAGGGGCGGACCTCATCGGCCCGCGCGCCATTGCCATTACCCTCAGCGGGATCGCGGCGGCTATCGCTGTGGGCGTCTACTTTTTCTCGCCCACCATTCGCGACTATCGCTTGAGCCGCGCGTTGGCTGCGGCAGGCAAAAACTAAACGCGCCTACCAGTCGGGGTCGCCGGGGTCGCGCGCAGCATCGGCAGGCGGCGGTTCCAGGATTGCGCCCGCGTCCAAGAGCGCATCCTGCAAACGAGTAATGCTGAGGTCGCGCGGCGTGGTCTGTTCGCCCAGCGCCAGCGCGGCGGCAGTTCCCGCAGCTTGACCCATGCCCATGGCTGTCGCCGTCACTCGGCTGGAAGCCAGTGCCTCGGAGGTAGCTGAGTGGCAGCGCCCCGCCACCAGCAGATTCTCGAAGTTGCGCGGCAACAGCGTCCCATAGGCAATGGCATAGGGCGGCGTCCACGGCGTCGCGTGATACCCCGGCTGGGTCGCGGGGTGGCGGTCCAAGCGCCATGCGCCCAGCACGACCACATCGGCGCGTTGTCTGCCCGAACGCACATCGTCGCCTGTCAGGACCACGTCGCCCACGATACGTCGCGATTCGCGTGCGCCCGCCACCGGCCCACTGGTCATAAAATAGGCATCGGCAAATTCGGGCAGGTGTTCTTTCCACAGCTCGAACATGCGCCAAGCGTCTTGGCGCCCGCGTATTTCCGCGTGGGTCCAATCCGCGGGCACGGTGTTGTCGCCGGGAATGCGCGTGGCGTTGAAGTAGACATCGTTGCCGGAAAAGGTTGCGGGATAGGGACCGCCGTACAGTCCGATCTCGCCGCGGGCGTGGGCCTCTTGCAAGACCTGGGCACAGCGCCGGCGCAACTCGAAGCTGGGCTTCAGGTCGCCGATGCGAAAATGCAAACTCATGGGCTGCAACGGCTCGGCTTTCTCATACGCGGCCCCGGCCCACGCCGCCACGTCCCCGTCGCCGGTACAGTCAATCACGACGCGAGGATGGACCGCCACCAGTCCGGCCTTATTGCTCAAGATCACCTGCTCGACGCGCCCGTCCTTCGCCATGACATCAGCGACCTGGGTGTGATAGAGTAACTCCACGCCTGCCTCCAGCAGGATGGCGTCGGCGGCGCGCTTAAAGCGTTCCGGGTCGCAGCGCGGAATCACCCGCTCCGGGTGCATTTCCACAAAGGAGAGGTCGCCGTTGACGTTGTAGCGCAGATGCGGCCCTTGGCCCGGCGCGATCACGTGCATCCGCTCCAGCATCTCGAAGACGATGCCGCCCACCACCGGGATGCCGGTGCGCTCGTCCACAAAGCCGTCGAAGGCCGAGCCAATGACCGCAGTGAAAAAGCCGCCGGCAAAGCCGTTACGCTCCACGACCAGGGTCTTGGCGCCCAGCCGCGCCGCTGCGACTGCGGCGCCGATCCCTGCCAAGCCCGCGCCGCAGACCAGCACGTCGGGCGTCGCGATCACGGGAATCTCTTTGCGATAGACAAACATGGGCGCGGTCCTTTGTACATGGCGTGCAGGATTGCAGGTCGTAGGTCGTAGGCGCATCTTGCCATAGACTGGCGCGCGGGGGCAAGCGACTGGACCGGCGCGCCGCCGCGCAGGACGGCTTCCACGCCACGAGGGCGGGTGATATACTGGAAGCCGCGCGATGCGCGCCTGCCAAAAGGCTGAAACCGAGCAAGGTACATCATGAGCCGCCAACTACACACCAATGTCCGCGCCATATATCACGCAGGGGTTTTCACCCTTCTTGAGCCGGTAGCGCTACCCGACGGCGCACAGGTGCAACTTGATGTTCGCCTCACCGAACCGGCAAAAGCGCAGTACAAGCCGCCTCCCGTCCACCCCAACACATTCGTTTCGGCAACCACTCTCGACGCCCTGACAGGAGTCGTAGCGACAGGCGGGGACGCGTTGGGGGATACCGAGGCTCTCTATGATTCAGAGCGGGATTGACTCGTCCGTTCTTGTTGCCCTTCTGGACGCCAAAGACAAGTGGCATCTCACAGCCGTGGCACTCAAGGATGCTCTGCAACGCTATCATGCGGAAATCGCCATCTTTGATGTCGCATTAGCCGAATCAATCAGCACCATCAGCAGGCGGATGCGCGAGCAGAAGCGCATGACAGAGTTCACCCGCATCCTCACAACCTTTCGAGATGCCTACCCTGCCGCCGGTATACTCTGGACGATGCCCGATGTCCCAACCCTCTATGCGGAAATTCTGGAGATGATCGCCTCATCGAATGGAGATCTGAATTTTAACGATGCATTGATTGCTATCTCTTGCCGAAACCACAATCTCCGGTACCTTGCCAGTTTTGATGTGGATTTCGACCAACTGGACTGGTTACAACGCATTGGCGACTCCAAAGTCGTGGAGTCGATCATCTCGCACCTGTCCTGATTCAGGGCGGTACTCTGTTTTTCTGATGACATCTATCTTTTCGGAATGACCTTTCACGACTACGCGACCGCCATTCGATTTCTGGACACCTACATTCCCACCCCCGGCGCGCGCGTGGCGCCCGATTTTGCGCTGGCGCGTACCCAGGCGCTTTTGGCCCGGCTCGGCGATCCCCAGGACGCGCGCCCCGTCATTCACCTAGCAGGTACGTCGGGCAAAGGCTCCACCGCAGCCATCCTGGCGTCCATCCTCCAAGCCCACGGGTTGCGTACCGGCGTGGGCACATCGCCCCACGTGCGCCACTTGCGCGAGCGCATCAGCTTCGACGGACGGCCCGTGGACGAAGCAACCTTCTGCACCGGGCTGGCGACCGTCGCGCCCGCAGTGCTCGACTTGGCGGCGAGCGCGTGGGGGCCGCCGACCTTCTTCGAGATTCTCATCGCGCTCTCCTACCGCCTCTTTGCCCAGGCCGCGGTAGACGTGGTGGTGATGGAAACCGGTCTGGGCGGGCGCTATGACGCCACCAACACCGTCACCCATGCCGACAAGATCGCGGTCTTGACGCCCCTGGGCTTGGACCACACCGAAATCCTGGGACACACTCTGAGCAAAATCGCTGCCGCCAAAGCGGGTATCATCCGTCCCGGCAATGCCGTTTTCAGCGCGACCCATCCGCCGGTTGCCGCCGCGCTCATCCGTGCCACTTGTCGCAAGATGGCTGCGCGCCTGACTATCTTCAACCCGGACGTGATGTTGGGCAACGTGCGGTTGGCGCAGGACGGCGTGGGATTTGACCTTGACTTGGGCGCACATGGTCCTGCGCTGCGCGAGCTATGGCTCCCCACGCCCGGCCTGCACCAGGCTGCCAACGCAGGCCTGGCGACCCTGGTCGCAACCCACTTTCTCCAACGGCTGGGCCGCCCCCTACTCCCGAATGCGGTCGTCCAGGGCCTTGCAGAGACGCGCCTACCCGGGCGTATGGAGCGGCGAAGCCTGGGCGGACGTACCGTGATCTTGGACGGCGCGCATAACCCCCAAAAGATGCACGCGCTCTGTGCGACCCTGGCTGCGCTTTATCCCGGCGCTCGTTTACCGGTGGTGCTCGCGCTCAAACAGGACAAAGCGGCGCAGGCCATCCTCGCCCACCTACAACCGCTCACATCACGGCTCTGCTGCACACGCTTCACCGCCACCGACCAAGGGCTGCCGCTGGTCGCGACCGCGCCGGCGGAGATTGCGGCTGTGGCAACCGGCTTGGGCTTCGGCGACGTGCAGGTGCACGAAGACCCTGGGGACGCGTTGACAGCCGCCGTCGCCACGCCCGGCGACGCGCCGGTGCTGGTCACCGGGTCCATCTACCTGTTGGCCCAAGTCTACGCCGCGCTGGACGCCGATCTGCCGGCCCACCGCCCGGCGCAAACCACGGTTGACGCGTCTGCGAGTCCCCGACTATACTCCCTCCAGCATATGCCGGAATGAATACCGGTTATGTCTCGCTCGCCGTTGCGTTGCCGGAGCACTCCGACGCTGCCGCCGCCGGACGGCGCGACGCATTATCCCGGCGCCGGTCGCCCAGCAGCGGCCCACTATCTTTCGTGGTGCCACCAAAGGAGAATGCTCCATGATCGGTCTGTTCCGCGCCGCGCAGCGGGTTGCGCTCTGGTTGGTTGGGCTTGCCTTGCTTGCCGGCTGTGTCCCTGTGCCCCCGGACACAAGCGCACCCGCCCCTGAGACCGTGCCGCCCACCGCTCCCGCGCCGACAACCCCGGAGTTTGCCGGAACCGTCATCACCCTCGGTCTTTACCAAGAGCCGGAGATGCTCAACGCCTATCTGCGTACTCAGAG
>CAKZVN010000066.1 GCA_937922105.1 uncultured Litorilinea sp. | reverse complement strand
CAGGAGATGGGCGGGCCAATAGGGGCGCATGTTCACCCCACCCCCAGCCATTGCGCGATCACCTGGCGTTGCATTTCCGACGTGCCGGAATAGATGCGCCCGGCCAGCGCATCGCGCAGTTCGCGTTCCAGCCCGGTCTCGCTCAGATAGCCGTAGCCGCCGTGAATCTGCATGGCGTCTTGGCAGGAGGCTATCCACGCTTCGCTGATGGTCAGTTTGGCGATGGCAGCCTCGCGAAAGGCGCTGCGTCCCTGCTGTTTGAGCCAGGCAAAGCGATAGAGTGCCCAGCGCGCCTGCTCCCAGCGCAGGTGCATATCCACCAACTTGGTTGCCACCAACTGGAATTGGCCGATGGGCCGGCCAAACTGTTTGCGCTGCTGGGCATAGGCGATGCAGCGTTCCAACTGGCGTTGCATCGCGCCCACCACCGGCGCGAGGATCAGGCCGCGCTCCCACTCCATCGCATGGCTGAAGATCGCCATGCCCAAGCGACCGTCCCCCAGCCGTCGCGTCGCGGGCACAAAACACTCTTTCAAGAGCAACTCGCCCATCTGCGCGGTGGTCAAACCCATCTTCGCCACCGGGCCGCGCCGCGTACTCCCCGGCGCTTCATGCTCGAGCAAGAAGCCCGCCAGACCGTGCGCGCCGCGCGCCGGCTCTTCGCTTGCCAAGACCAACGTCACACCGGCAATCGGGCCGTTGGTGATAAAGGTCTTGTGCCCGCGCAGAAGATAACCGCCGGCGGTCGGCTGCGCGCCGGTGCGCAGGTGGAAGGCATCGGAGCCGGCCTCTGGCTCGGTGATCGCCAGCGCGCCGACCATGCGCCCGTCGCACAGGCCGGGCAGCAGCGCAGCTTTCTGCTCTTCGGTGCCGAAGAGCGCAATGGGCATGGCGCAGCCCCACAAATGCGCGCCCAGGGCGAAACAGAAGCCGCCGTCGGTACAGCCATAGCCCAGCCCCTCCAGCGTAGCCGCAGCGCCCAGCGCATCGCCGCCCTGCCCGCCATAGCTTTCGGGGATGAGCAGACCGGTCAACCCGGCCTTCGCGGCGGCTGTCCACGCGGCATGGGGCCAGGTTCTGTCGTGGGGCGCCGCGGCTAGGCTGTCATTGAGGGTCGTGCCCAGTTCAATACCGAATGCTTTGCGGGCCTGGTGATCCGCCGACAACTCGAAGTGCATGGCTTTCCGCGTGTCCTGGTGCGGTCGCTTACCGGCAGGTTAATCTAGCGACCAACGGTGCAGTCGTTGGCGGCGCGCGACTGCGGGATTGATCTTTGACCAGAAATGCCGCCACAGCCGGTATGACAACCGTCGAGTCAGGCTCCATAGATCGGTTGGTCGCTTAGTTGGAGGGGGTTCGAGCGGCGCGTTTCCCGCGCAGAGGGTGAGCGGAACGTCGCGGCCAAAGGCTGCCATATCCGAGAAGCTGCTGCCTAGCGTGCCGACGACTGCATCGGTGGCACGCAAGAGCAACAGGTCCACCAGCGCGTCTTGGATGGCGATGGCGCTGCGCCGATCCAGGCTGCGCGGGGTAGTGGAGACAACGCGCTCGCCGTAGCGACGCTGAAAGATGTCGCGTATCCCCTCATGATGGACGTTACCCGTGTGCTGGTCTATGGCGCCGTCATCGGTAGCCAGGAAGATGCCGGCGCCGGGATACATGTCCAAATAGCGATCCACTGCGTCAAGAGCTTGGCTGGTGTTGTTGACTCTATCGGAATAGCCGAACACCATGTCTCCACGGCGTAGATGGACGCCGATCATGGTCGGGCGAAAATGGCCGGCGCGGAACTTCGCCGCCTGCTCGGCAATGGCTGGGATGGGCCGGAGATTTGCCATCAGTTCGGCACAGCGTTGAAAGAGTGGCGCGTGGTGGGGGGCTTGTTTCGGGTCGATCAACCACGCCACATATTCCAGCGCGATATGGCGCTTGTTGCTGGTCATTACGTCGGGCAGGTGATTGCGCCGTCGAAAGTTGATAGACGGCATGTCAATGACCGCGTCCAAAGGGACATCCTCAATCGTGATGTGGCTCATGTCTACCCCGGCAAGCGGCGGGTTGTCGAACAACTCAGCGAAGCGCGCGGCGCAATCACGCGTCGGCGCCCAGAGAATACGCAGATGTCTGCCGGTAGCTTCTGCCAACGCAATGCCCGACAGCATGACGCGCAGCCGGTTGGTCAGGCCCCGAAAAGACGAAACGGTCAATGTCGGAGCGTCCGTGTTCCATGTCTTCCACATACTCTCGAAGTGCCTCCAACCGCTGCAGGCGATAGAACCGAATTTCACTACACTTGCGTGAACGCGCACGCCGCGCAACGAAGACCGCGCGCTGTTGCGATTGCCTGCGAGCGTAACAAAGATCGGCGACTTATGCAATCGGCGCGCGAAACAAAAATGGGCAATCGGCGTCAATAGCGAAGACACAGGGGAGCCAAACGAAGACACCTAACGACAGACCGGGGGTGTCCATCGTTAGTTCCGCCGACCAAGAATTTGGGATGCACCCACTGTGCTAGCCTTCCAGTGGGGCGGAGGCTGCCCACCAGCGGCGCAGGTGATTCCAGCCCTTAGCGGGCAGGATGCGCGGCCAGTGCGCGGTCACGACTTGTACATAGCGGTCCAGCAACTCGTCCACACGACTTGTCTCGCTGCCGTGGCTGAGTGGGAAGAGCGGGGGCAGGAACTCCACGCGCACACGACCGTCGCATCTCGCCTCTTGCAAAACGGGGACAAGCGCCGCATGGTGGGTGACGGCTAGATGCGCGCCCCCGCGGTAAAAGGTGACGCGGCGTCCGTGAAAGGGATAGACGACGCCGTCGGTGCCGTGCAGTCCGTCTCCCGCCACGAGCACGGCTCCGCCGCGTGCCAGCACCGCGCCCGTCTGTTGCACCAACTCGGCGCGACGGATGAGCGCCTCGCGCGCCGAGGCGGCGTTGCGGATTCCCGGCAGTGATGTGACCTCGCGATAGACCTGCTCCTTGAGGGCGCGTGTTACCAAGCCACCTTTGAGTCCCATGTGGAAGAAGGCGATGACCGCGCCGCGCCCCGACCGGGCCAGATCGGTGAGCGCCTCG
>CAKZVN010000065.1 GCA_937922105.1 uncultured Litorilinea sp. | reverse complement strand
CCTCCCTACGAACTGCCAGACACACCCCCATCCCGCCGGCCTAACCCAATCACATGCGGTCTGTCTCCCGCTGTGCGACGGCCCAACTGCGCCGCGCATTTCCCCCTTAGCAACAAGAAACGTGGGGGTTGCCCACGTTCGACACTGCGGCCTCGGTTGAGACGAACAACGGTGGCGACGCACTCCCCAACCAACACCGGCATCCGTCACCTACGCTTGGAGAGTTTAACACAGATACGGCTGGAGATCAAGTTGATGAGCACCGTTTTTTTATGTACACAATCACGCAAGGGTAGCCGGCAGCGGCTTGGCGCGTGCCCGGTTTTGCGTTACAATGCGGGCGACACTGCCGTCTGCACAGTCGCCCGCACCGCGCCATAGGAGAGCCGCGTTGGCTTATTCGTTAAACGATCTCTACCGCCCGCTGCGTACCGTCCTGCGCGCCAATGGGTTGATCTTGGGGCTGGGCGGGGGGGCGCTGTTGCTTTTCTGGCCCGGTGGGCTGATGCGCTTAGGGCTCGTAGCTGCGGACGGGCCGTTGTGGTCGGTGCGCTTGGCGGGCGCGCTTTTGTGGGCGTTGGGCGGCCATTTTTTGCTCGCGGCCCAAGAGCGCATGGTCAGCGTCGCAGCGATGATCACCCTCTTTTTGGCCAACGGTCTAACCGCCGTAGTCCTCATGCTCAGCTATCTGCGCGGCGAGTTTGCCGGTCTGGGGCCGGTAGGCCAAGCGTTGCTGGTGCTGCTCTTTGTGTTTTGTCTGGTCTGTGCTCTGGTATCGCTGCGTTTCCTACGCACCGACTATGTGGTTCTCTAACGGCACGGTCTCCACGGACGCAGTTGGATTGGGCAACATCTTACCGATCCCACAGACGGACCGTGTTACATTTAAGTTCACTTTTCCTCCTCCTTGTGACCAGGGAATGGCGTGCAATCGGCGCCGTTCCCTGGGTTTCTATTGGAGCGCCCTCATCGCGGGGCAGACCGGCGCGGCCTCGGCCCGCGCATCGCACAACGAAGGGTCAAGGCCATGAGTTTTTTGCAACGACTCTTTGCCGGCAAACCGAAGCTGGACGGCGCGCAGTTGGCCCAGTCCGGCGAACTCAAAGAGTATGCCCAAATTGACCTGCTCGGCTGCTTTATGCAACCGCGCAAACTGCATGACCCCGGCGACCAACAACGCTGGAGTCGCGCGCTGCCCCAGCCTTACGCCGCCACCATCCGCCTCTTCGAGCAACTGGGCTGGCTGGATGTCAACACCCTGGGCGAGTATACGGTGACACCCGTCGCGCGCCCCTTTGTGGAGGCCTACCATGCGCGCATGGAGCAAGCCAAACAGGAGGCGATGCGCCAGGTTCGGCGCGCGCTGGAAGCCAAAGAGACCAGCGAAGCCTTGACCATCCGCCGCGTCTATGAAGCGCGCTTCCCCCTGGGCAAAGCTCCCTGGACCGGCCCCGAACCGCAACTGAGTCACAGCGCGCTCACCCGGCGCATCTTTTTCTTGGACCACTGGCTGCTGGCGGGGTTGAGCAAACCCACCACCGACTGGCTCAAACTTTACGCCGCCGAGCAACATCTCTGGGGCGCGCACTGGCGGTTGCCGGCAACAGAGATCCCCGATGATGTCCTCGCCGAACTAGCCCGCCCTGAATTGGACGGCCCCGACGCGGTTTACTGGAAGGCCTATCAACTGGCGCTCTACGTGGATAACCAAGAGACCTGGCAGCGCTGCAAAGGCGGTGACCATGTGCGCCGCCTGGCAATCGTCGGCCCGGATGACGAATACACCTGCGACCACTGCCGCAGCCTCTTGAGCAAGGAGTTTCTGGTGACGCGCGTCCCCGAATTGCCGCCGCGTGCCTGCACCTCGCCCATCGGCTGTCGCTGTCGCTACGAGCCGGTGCTGGAGATGCTGGACGACATCGAAGCCTGAACGGCCCCCGGCAACGCGCGCATCTCCCCCCACTTACACGGACTCATGCACACGGACTCATGGAACTTTTGCCGCACAATCTTTTGGGGCGCGTCTAGGCTTGTGCTATACTGATCCAATTGTGATTCACAAGAGTAACGCGATTCTGAATTTTGCGGTCGCTTCTTTGCAGAACCGACCGGGAAACCGATCAGCCCGGAGCTTGAGGAGAAAATGGCGTTGAGCATCACCACAGAAACCCTGGACCAGCGGCAGTTGGCGTTGCGGGTGACGGTTGACCAATCCCGCGTCGATGCCGAGTTGCGTAAGGCGGCGCGCAAGGTCGCAGGTCAATACCGTATCCCCGGCTTTCGCAAGGGCAAAGCGCCCTATCACCTCGTCGTCCAGTATGTGGGGTTGCCCGCGCTCTTCGAGGAATTTCTGGAAGACCTGGGCAAGGAAGTCTACCAGCAAGCCCTGTCCGAAACCGGCATTGAACCCTATGCCGTGGCGCGGCTGGATGTAGACAGCCTCGACCCGCTGGTCTACAAATACATTGTCCCGCTGGACCCGGAGATAGACCTGGGCGACTACCGCAACCTGCGCGTCGAAGAACCGCCCATCGAGATCACGGACGAGGAAATCGCCGCCAAGCTGGAGAGCTATCGCCGCGAATACGCGGAAAGCGGCCCTGTTGACCGCCCCTGTGTTTATGGCGACCTGCTCACGATTGACGTCAAGAGCGTCATCCCCGCCGAGGGCGAAAACGGCGCAGAGATCGTGGTGCTGGACGAGACCGAATGGCAGGTCACGCCCGACGAAGAAAACCCCATGGACCCGCCCGGCTTCGACCAGGCGCTCTTGGGCATGCGCCCCGGTGAAGAAAAAGAATTCACCCTGGCTTGGCCCGCCGACAGCCAAAGTATCTACGCCGGCAAACAGGCCCACTTCCGCGTCAAACTGCACAAGATCGAAGGCGAAGTGCTGCCCGAACTCAACGACGAGTTCGCCCAGATGGTCGGCCCGGACTTCCAAACGCTGGACGACCTCAAGGCCTCCATTCGCGCATCGCTCTTAGAGGAGCGCAAAGCCGAAGCCGAGGACGAGTACCTGGGCAAGGTGTTGGACGCGCTCATCGCCCAAAGCAAGTTGGTCTATCCCCCGGTGGTGGTGGAAGACCAGATTGACGTCATGATCTCGGAGATGGAACGCCAACTGCGCCAGTACGGGATTGAGAGTGCCGAAAGCTATATCCGCCAGATGGGCATGGAGATGGATGCCTATCGCGAGTCCTTGCGCCCCCAAGCCGAGACCATTGCCCGCCGCAATCTGGTTATCTCCGAGCTATACCGCAAAGAAGGATTGACCGTCAGCGAGGAAGAGATCGACGCGCGCATTGACCGCATGGTAGGTCCGGCGGCTGAGGAGGGAAGCGAGGAGCGCGACGCCTCACGCCAAGCCTTGCGCACCATGATGCGCACCGGCGGCGGGCGCGCCGTGCTGGAAAGCCAAATCCTGCGCGAAAAAGCGCTGGACCGCTTGCTGGCGATTGCGCGCGGGGAAGAACTTCCCCCGCTGCCGGTCGAGCCGATAGCCGGCGCAGCGGACAGCACGGACGGCGCGCCATCGGTGACGGAATCGTCCGCAGAGGAAGCCGCGCCCGTTGCGGAAGTTACCGCAAACGTCGAGGCGAACGAAGGCGAAAGCCGCTAATACAACGCAAACGACCAATTGGAGGGCGCTTACCAAGTGAGCGCCCTCTGTCGGCGTATTGTAAAGATGCGTTGTTCTATCGCCGATCTATCCAAGCCGATGTGCCGTGACCCGGTGCTGCTGGCCCCAAGTGCCGAGGCGCATGGGCTGTCGGTTTTGATAGATGCTCAGTAGGGGAGAGAGATTGATGATCCAACCGACGAACCTGATCCCGATGGTCATTGACAGCAGCGGCCGCGGCGAACGGGCTTATGACATTTACAGCCTGCTGCTGAAAGAACGAATTGTATTTCTGGGCACGCCGATCAACGACCAGATTGCCAACCTGATCGTAGCCCAACTGCTGTATCTGAATGGCGACGACCCGAACCAGCCCATTAACATGTATATCAACAGCCCGGGGGGAAGCGTTTATGCCGGGTTGGCGATCTATGATACCATGCAGATGATCAGCGCGCCGGTGAGTACCTATGCCGTGGGCGTGACCGCCAGCATGGGAACGGTCTTGCTGGCGGCTGGCGCAAAGGGCCGTCGCTTTGCGCTGCCCCATGCCACCATCCACCTGCACCCCGCAGGCGGCGGCGCGCAGGGCTATACTGAAGACGTGCGCATCGCATTCCGCGAGCAAGAGCGTGTCCAGACCCAACTCTTCCATCTGGTCGGCAAACACACCGGTCACCACTGGAAAGAGATCGAGAAAGACTTCGAGCGTGACCGCTACATGAACGCCATCGAGGCCAAAGAGTATGGTCTGGTGGATGAAGTCTTGGGGGATACGAGCGACATTGTGCGCGTGAAGAACGGCGAAATCATCGTGCCCTCCCTGAACGGGGCAGATTCCTAGCCGGCTTCTTCCAATTACGCTGTGCAGAGGCATTTGCTCGCGTCCGGGTAAGGTTCCGGCGGTGCGGATGCCTCTTTTGTTTTGATTTTGTTTTGACCCGCCGGCCCTACCGGCTCATCCAACCCGGCACGGGCCGAGGATAGGAAGACTACGTGATGGCAGAAAAGTCGAGCGAGCCTCGCTGCTCCTTTTGCGGCAAAGGCCGCGGTGAGGTCCACCGTCTCATCGAAGGCGCGGACGACGTCTACATCTGCGATGAGTGCGTGCTGCTGGGTGCCGAGATTCTTGCCGAGGAGGGAATCGGCCAAACCTCCGCGCCGGCGACCAAACATACGCCCCCCATCGAACACCCCATCCCTACCCCGCGCGCCATCGTGGAGCATCTCGACCAATATGTCATCGGTCAAGAGCGGGCCAAGAAGGTGCTCTCGGTCGCAGTGTATAACCATTATAAGCGCGTTTTCGGGCGCCGCGCCCTGGCGCACCGCAGCGCGCACACCACCAAACCGGATGGCGCCGGCGCGACCGACAACGCCTCCGATGTCGAAATTTCCAAAAGCAATGTCCTGCTCATCGGCCCCACGGGCAGCGGCAAGACGCTCCTGGCGCAAACCCTAGCCAAGCTATTGCATGTGCCCTTTACCATCGCCGATGCCACCACCCTCACCGAGGCGGGCTATGTGGGCGAAGACGTGGAGACCATCCTGGTCGGTCTGCTCCAAAATGCCGACTGGGATACAGCGCGCGCAGCCTACGGCATCGTCTACATTGACGAAATTGACAAAATTGCGCGCAAGAGCGGCGACAACCCGTCCATCACGCGCGATGTGAGCGGCGAGGGTGTGCAACAGGCGCTGCTCAAAATCATCGAGGGCACGGTGGCAAATGTACCGCCCGGGTCAGGGCGCAAACATCCGCAGCAGGAGTTTATCCAACTCGACACGCGCAACATCCTCTTTATCTGCGGCGGGGCCTTTGCCCACCTGGACAAGGTCGTCCGCAAGCGAGTCCAGCGCCGGGGCAGCTTGGGCTTCGTCGCCGACGACCTGGTCGTAGCACCCGAAGCCGGGCGCGCCACCGCCGTCGAGTTGGAGAGCGCCCCCCTGCCCGATGACCTGACCCAGCGCCGCCGCGAATTGCACATTCGCCGCTTGGAAAAAGAGGCCCGCGACGAGAGTTTCTACCTGCGCCAGGTGATGCCCGACGACCTGTTGGAGTTCGGCCTAATCCCGGAGTTCATCGGGCGCTTGCCGGTGGTGGTCAGCCTGGAAGGGCTGGACCGCGCAACGCTCAAGCGCATCCTCACCGAACCAAAGAACAGCGTGGTGCGCCAGTTTCAACATCTCTTTGAGATGGACCATGTAACGCTGGAATTTGAGGAGGCCGCGCTGGAAGCGGTCGCCACCGAAGCGTTCCTGCGCAAGACCGGCGCGCGCGGTCTGCGCAGCATTGTGGAGGAAGCGCTGCTAGATGTGATGTTCGAGATACCCGGTCGCGACGATATTGCCCGCTGCGTGGTGACGCCGGAAGTCTTCACCCAGGGCAAAGCGCCCACGCTCTACAACATCCACGGACAACCCATCCCCGTGGGCCGCGAATATCGCAGCGCAGCGTAGCCGATCAGGTAGAGCAGGTACTCCATTCTGCCCCCCGCGACTATCTAACGCAAGGGCTTGAATGTCCCTAAGTGGTTTGATCGCCAAGTAGCCGTCATTCTGAGGAGCGTAGCGACGAAGAATCCCGGCAGACCACCAGGGGGGGATGCTTCGCTGCGTAGACGCAGCGCCCGCCTCCGGCGAACAGCATGACCATCTTCGCTACTCAGCGATCAGACCATTTAATTCGGCGCCCGCGCAGCCAGCAGCGCGCGAGCCGCGGCGAAGTCGCGGCGAAAGTCGGCGAGCGTAGTCGCATCCAGAGTGCCTAGCCCCAGTTCCAGCGTATCCGCGACCAAGTCAAAGGCGGCAACCACGGCTTGCAAGTCGGCGAGGTTGGGACCATCGCCCAGCGCATGGGCGCGCGCGCTGAGGTCGCGCAGATCAGCGAGGACCGCGGCGGTCTGCGCCATCCAGTCGCCATAGGTCAAGTGCAGCGGGTCGGCGTCTACTAGGGCCATCTGCGCGGCCAATGCATCCGCCGCGCGGCGATAGTCGACCCAGAGCGCCGCAACCGCGGTCGCGCGCACGGCCTGTTGCGCGTCGCGGTTGTCCTGCGCCACCGGTGTCGCCAGGGGTAGCGCTTGAGCTAAGACTGCGATAGGGATGGGCGTCGCTGTAGGCGTGCCGGTGGGGGTGGGCGTGCCGGTAGGCGTCAGCGTGGGCGTTGCGGTGTCTTTGGGTGTGGGGGTGAGGGTAGGGAACGGTGTATCGGTGACCGTGGGGGTCGCGGTGGGGAGTGGCGTGGCGGTGGGCGGACGTGTCACAACAACGATACCCGGTCGCGTGGCGGTTGCGGTGGGCACCGGCGTAGCGGTGGGCAGGGGTAGCGTTGCCACTGCGACGGTAGGCGGCTCCGGGGTAGGCAGCCCAGCCACCACCAACCAGGCGCCCCCCACGACACCCGTCGCCATTGCGCCAAACAGGAGCAAAAGCGCGAGCAGGGCATTGCGGCGTCGCGGCGAAGCCAGCAGGCTCACGGCACACCCCGCGCAGTGGCTCTCGGTGCTCGCGCCGCAGATGCGGTTTCATGCAGCACCCGGATCACTTTCTGGTCGGTGACTGGAAAGGGGAAGTCGTGCAGTTGCGCCAGGTCAACCCAGCGCCAGTCGGCGCAGCCCAGGGGCTGTGGCTCGCCGTCCAGGTAACGCGCATGGAAGACATGCAACGTGATGCGAAAATGGGTGTAGGCATGGCGCACGGTGGTGACGCGCGGGCCGACAGCGATAGTGACTCCTAGTTCCTCGGCGATCTCGCGACGCAGACACGCCGCCAGGTCGGCGTCGTGCGCTTCCAGCTTGCCGCCCGGAAATTCCCATAGCCCACCCAACATGCCCTCCGCGGGCCGCTGGGCGATCAGGAGGCGCGAGGCAAACGGCTCGGCTTCCCAGATGACACCCGCGGTCACATCGTAATGTGGGGTGCGCGGCTTGGGGCGCACCACAGGACGCTCCCTTTGCACGCCCAACGCTGCGGTACGGCAATGGGCTGCCAACGGGCAAAGCAAGCAGCGCGGGTCGGTGGGAGTACAGACCGTTGCGCCCAGTTCCATGAGCGCCTCGTTGACCGTCCCGGCGTAGCCCGCGGGCGCAGCCTCCACCACAGCGCGCGCCAGCCCCCACAGCCGGCGCAGCGTTGCGTCCTGGTCCAGCGGGGTCGCCACGTCGGCGAGCCGGCTCAAAACACGCTTGACGTTGCCGTCCAGGATGGGGGCGGGCCGGTTATACGCCAGGCTGAGAATGGCGCCCGCGGTATAGTCGCCGATACCGGGAAGACGGCGCAGGCTTGCCGCGTCGTCGGGAATGCGCCCCCCATGCTCGCGCATGACCTGCTGGGCAGCGGCATGAAGATTGCGCGCCCGCGCGTAGTAGCCCAGCCCCGCCCAGAGTTTGAGCACCTCTTGCAAGTCGGCAGCGGCAAGGTCGGCAACAGTGGGAAAGCGTTCTATCCAGCGCAGGTAATAGGCGATCACGGTCTCGACGCGTGTCTGTTGGGCCATGATCTCGCTGACCCAGACGCGATAGGGGTCGCGGGTCCCGGCGGGGGCGTCGCGCCAGGGCAAGTCGCGCTGTTGCGCGTCATGCCAGGGGATCAGAGCACGAGCGACAGCAACATAATCCACGGTGAACGTACATTCGGATGTGATCGGATGTCTCGTCTAGCAAACATGAAATTTTTCATCAGTCCACATTCATAGCCACTGCAATGATTCCTACTTCATCATGAATCTCGAGATCGCCTGCTTGTGTCAACACGTAGTATTCACTGCTATTCGAGTCGTTTGTCAAATCAAAACGACGTCCTGCATCAAATTCAAGCTCGTTTAGCGCAGTACGAGTTTTCCGTCCATCGCCCGTAATCCGCTCAGCAAAAAGCATCCCATCCTCACGAAAGATGGCGATTAACGCACCCGCGTACGGGCGCTCATCAAGCCACCGTCCGAGCATATCTTCGTAAAGTGCCTCGGTCTCCGCTATCAGCAATTCTTCCTGCTCGATAGTAAGCCCAAGAATCTGTACCTCTAGATTGGGCCGGAAATGTGAGATGGCCCACCCGCCGCCACCGATCAACATCCCCGGAAGATAGTAAACGATGAAAGTTTGTGCGTATTCCGATGTATCCAGTGCCTTGAGTTCATCCGCCAACAGCTTGAGCGTGTCTAACGATACCTTTTTACTCAACTGTATATCCAGACTGCGCCTGACACCAGGAATCACATTCGTCCCGATGATTTCATAGTTGGCATCGGATGGGAGAGCACCAAGACCTAAGGGCGTTTCTTGTTGAGTAGGCGTTGCTACCGCCAATGGTTCCGGTGTAAACGCGGTATTTGCAGTTTGTGCTTCCTGGCGAATTGGTGTGGCAGTCTCGACAACGGCCGGGGGTGGAGTGGGAGAGACGGACAACACACCATCGAGAGCAGGGGAGGATATAGTCGAGGCGTCTTGTACAAGAGTATTTCGTGTGATAATCACGACAATAAAGAGGACGAATAATCCGACGACTATCAAGATCCATCGAATTATTTTCTTAGAGGGGGAACTCACGCGTTAATCTTCCATCTTGATTAAGCAGGGGGCGGCCCCATAAACATGCACTGGGAGAAGGTGGTGCCGAAGAAGAAAACCGCCAGGAGGACCCACATCCAAATCGGCAGGCCCCAAAAGGTGGTGCGACGCGGTTTCTTCGGTTCCGGCTTGGGCAACACAGACTGGCAGCGCCAGCAGACATTCTTGTCGTCGGGGTTCCATGTGCCACAATTGGGGCAATCCGGCATGATGACGGGTCTCCTTGATCGGCTGGATGTGGGCGCATGGTAGCACAGAAGAAACGGCTGAGCAAGCATCATACGCCCCATTCCACAGGAGAGTACGTCAAGGAATCACACGCGCCGCGTCACCTCCGTCGCCCCGCCGGAGACGGCTTGCACCACACTGAGCCGGTCGCCGGGACGCAGCGGGAAATCCCAGCGCGGCAACTTGCGCATGTCCTGGTCGTTGTAGAAAAAGAGGACGTGCCGTCGCTGCGCGCCCTGTTCGTCGAACAGATGGACGCGCAGCAACGGATAGGTAGCGAGCAACACTTGCATGGCTTCTGCCAACGTGGCGGCTTGCACAGTGAAACGCCCGCGTTGGTCGGTGCAACTGCGCAACATCCCCGGCACGCGTACTTCCAGCGCAATCGGCTGCGGCGCGGGGGAGGGGCTAGGCGACAAGTCGAGTGAGGACGGAGCGGACATGGCGTCTAGGCGTCCAGCGTCCAGGCCTTGACGGTGAAGATACGCGGCAAGCGCCCCGGAATGCGCTGCCAGGAATCGCCTTCGTCCAGGGTGTAAAAGAGATCGCCGCCGGTGGTGCCGAAATAGACGCCGGGTTCGGCAAGGTCGTCCGTCGCCAGCGCATCGCGCAACACGCTGGTATAGCGCGGCTCATGGGGTGTGATGGCTGCGGTCGGCTCCCAGGCTGCGGCTCCCGCTGCGCGGCGGTAGACGCGCAGATCGCCCCCGGCGACATTGCGCTGTTCGCTGCTTTCCAACGGCACCAAGAAAAGGTTGCCGGCACGGGTCTGCACCAGGGGAAAGCCGAAAGCCCACCACTCCGGGTGATGCAGATTGGCTGCGGGCAGCCCCTCCTCCATGGTCACCCAGCGGTCGCCGCCGTCGTCGGAGCGATAGACGCCCAGATGCTCTTGCATGTAGAGAGTGTCCGGGTTGGCGCGGTCAATCACCATCTTGTGCACACACGAGCCGACTTCGCCCGCGGGCTGCTCCGTGTGCGTGTCCAAGAGACCCTTGTTCTTGCTTTGCCAGGCAGCGCCGCCGTCGTCGGAGCGAAAGACCCCGACTGCGGAAATCCCCACCCAGATGCGTTGCGGGTTGTGGGGATGGATCAGGATGGTGTGTAGGCAGAGACCGCCCCCGCCTGCCCACCAGTCGGGGCGGGTGGGGTGTTTGGTGAGCGCGTCCAGCTCTTGCCAGGTCTCGCCGCGATCATGGCTGACAAAGAGACCCGCCTCGTCCACGCCGGCATAGAGCGTATCCGGCTGCGAGGGATGACCGGGGGCTAGTTGCCAGATGCGGTTGAGTTTGAAGCCGCTTTCAGGGCTGTAGCGCGGGCCGTTCTCGATCTCGCGCCAAGTCGCGCCGAAGTCGTCGCTGACGCGTATCGTCGTTCCATAAGCCACATGGGAGGTCCCGGTATAAAGGCGTGGAGTGCGTCGGTGGTCGCCCAAGACGCTATAGACTTCCCACCCGGCGAGCATAGGACCTTCCATTTGCCAGGAAGCGCGCCCGGCATCGGAGGTAAAGATAAACAGCCCCTTATGGGTCCCCACCAACAGCCGAACTTGGGTTCCTGCACGCATGTGTGACCTCCCTGTGGGATTGGTATGGGCAAAACTGAACATTTGTTCGTATGGCGACGGCAAGAGCTTAACAGATTGACGAGGCGTTGTCAACCCCCAATTTGTCCGCTGCCGCGCAAATCTTGCGAATCCTATACGCCGCCGTCTTCTGTCGTCAGAGACCCGCACCAGGAAGACGGGTGCATCCCAAATTCTTGGTCGGCGCAACACCCCCTCCTCACCTTCCCCAGGTTGGGGGAGGAACGCGCTCCCACCCCAACCTGGAGAGGGCTGCGATAGGGTTCAACTTCACCAAACTCGTGGGACGCACCCCAGGGGGACAACCTTACCGCCGCGCGCCTGCGATTGGGGTATAATCCTCTCTACGTATCCACGAGGAGAGAACGCATGGCACAGACACCGGCAGACATCCGCAAGTTGGCCCAAGAGCGCATTCTGATTTTGGACGGCGCAATGGGCACCATGATCCAACGCTATCGCCTGACCGAAGCCGACTATCGGGGCGCGGCCTTTGCCGATCACCCCGGCAGCCTCAAGGGCAACAACGAACTGCTCAACCTGACCCGGCCCGATGTCATCCTGGAAATTCACCGCGCCTATCTGGCAGCCGGTTCGGACATCATCGAGACCAATACCTTCAACGCCAATGCCGTGTCGCAAGAGGACTACGGCTTGCAGGCGTTTGCCTATGAGATGAACGTTGCCGCGGCGCGCTTGGCGCGCCAGGCCGCGGATGAGTTCACCGCCGCCACACCGGACAAGCCCCGGTTCGTGGCGGGCGCGCTCGGCCCCACCAATAAAACCGCGTCCCTCTCACCCGATGTCAACGACCCCGGCGCGCGTAACATCAACTTCGACGCGCTTAAAGCGGCCTATTACGACCAAGCGCGCGGGCTATTGGACGGCGGCGCCGACATCCTGCTGGTGGAGACCATCTTCGACACCCTCAACGGCAAGGCTGCCATTGCTGCCATCCAAGAACTCTTGGACGAGCGGGGCGTGGATATCCCGGTCATGATCTCCGGCACGATTGTAGACGCCAGCGGGCGCAATCTCTCCGGTCAGACCACCGAGGCCTTCTGGATTTCGGTGGAACATGCGCGGCCCTTCAGCGTGGGTCTCAACTGCGCGCTGGGCGCGGCAGAGATGCGCCCCTTCCTGGAGGCGCTAGCAGGGATTGCCGATACGCGCGTCAGCGCCTACCCCAACGCCGGGTTGCCCAACGAGTTCGGCGAGTATGACCAGACGCCGGAGGAGATCGCGGCGCTCTTGGCGGACTTTGCCAAGAACGGCTTTCTCAACGTGGTGGGCGGTTGCTGCGGGACCACGCCCGACCACATTCGTGCCATCGCCCAGGCGGTGGCAACGTTGCCGCCACGCCCGCTCCCCCCGCCCGACACCCGCTCGGCCTATAGCGGGCTGGAGCCGTTGGTGGTCACCCCTTTCACCAACTTCATCAACATCGGTGAACGCACCAATGTCACCGGGTCGGCGCGCTTCCGCAAGCTGATCCTGGAAAACAACTACGAGGAGGCGGTCCGCATTGCGCGCCAACAGGTGGAGAGCGGCGCGCAGATGATTGACGTCAACTTTGACGACGGCATGTTGGACGGCGAGGCTGCCATGATGCGCTTCCTCAACTTGATCGCCACCGAGCCGGACGTCGCACGCGTCCCGGTGGTGATTGACTCGTCCAAGTGGTCCATCATCGAAGCCGGTCTCAAATGTGTACAGGGCAAGGCGGTGGTCAACTCCATTAGCCTGAAGGAGGGAGAAGAAGTCTTCCTCGCCCAGGCGCGCGCCATCCGGCGCTATGGCGCAGCAGTGATCGTGATGGCCTTCGACGAACAGGGGCAGGCCGATACGGTCGAGCGCAAGGTAGAAATCTGCACGCGCGCCTACCACTTGCTCACGGAAAAGGCCGGCTTTGCGCCGGAAGACATCATCTTCGACCCCAACATTCTGGCGGTTGCCACCGGCATCGAAGAGCACAACAACTACGCGATCAACTTCATCGAGGCGACGCGCATCCTCAAACAAACCCTGCCCGGCATCAAGATCAGCGGCGGCGTGTCGAATCTCTCCTTCTCCTTTCGCGGCAACAACGTGGTGCGCGAGGCAATGCACTCAGCCTTTCTCTACCACGCCATCCGCGCCGGTATGGACATGGGCATCGTCAACGCTGGGCAGTTGCCGGTCTATGCCGATATTCCCGCCGACTTGCTGGAACGGGTAGAGGACGTGCTCTTGAACCGGCGACCCGACGCCACCGAACGCTTGATCCAATTTGCCGAAACGGTCAAGGGCAGCGGAACCAAGCAAGCGGAAGACCTGTCGTGGCGCGAATTGCCAGTGGCGGAGCGCCTGGCTTATGCCCTGGTGCGCGGCATCACCGACTATATCGAGGCCGACACCGAGGCCGCGCGTCAAGCCGTCGCCGACCCCATCCAGGTCATCGAGGGACCGCTGATGGACGGCATGAACCAGGTCGGCGATCTCTTCGGCGCGGGCAAGATGTTCCTGCCCCAGGTGGTCAAGAGCGCGCGCGTCATGAAAAAGGCCGTGGCGTATCTGTTGCCCTATATCGAGGAGAGTAAGCGGCGCAACGGCAACAACGGTCAAAGCGCGGGCAAGATCGTGCTGGCGACAGTCAAGGGGGACGTGCATGACATCGGCAAAAACATTGTGGGCGTGGTGCTGGCTTGCAACAACTATGAGATCATTGACCTGGGTGTCATGGTCCCCGCCGAAAAAATCTTGCAGACCGCGTTGGAACAGAACGCGGACATCATCGGGCTGAGCGGCTTGATCACCCCATCCCTGGACGAGATGGTGCACGTGGCGCGCGAGATGACGCGGTTGGGGTTCGACAAACCGTTGCTCATCGGCGGCGCGACGACCTCGCGCATCCACTCCGCAGT
>CAKZVN010000064.1 GCA_937922105.1 uncultured Litorilinea sp. | reverse complement strand
TATACCCTGGAAGTGGATGTGATTCATGAAGGGGTGACCTGGCTCAAGGAGCAGGGGTCGCCCGTTTTGGCGCGCTGGTTGACGGTGGAGGCGCCGCGGCGCGAGGTGCGCACGGACGGGACGGACAATTTCGCGCTGCCGGTTCCACTGTTCACCGATGTCTCGACGACGCTCCCGCGCGCCGGCACCCCCTATGCGCGGCGCGAATTGAACCGCATTAAGTACATCGTGATCAGCCACACCGGCGGGCATCCGCGCCTGGGGCTGGACCGGATCGCCGAGACGCATATCCAGTACGGCTATCCGGGGATCGTTTACCAGTTTGTGGTGGATGCGCGTGGGCAGGTCTACAAGGTCAGCGAGTTGGAGGAGGTGGCGCAGCCGGACAAGCTGTGGTCCGAACAGGGCGTCCATATCTGCTTGACCGGTAACTTCACGGTGAATGCACCGCCGTTGGCCCAGTTGGACGCGGCTGGGCGCTTGTGCGCGTGGGTAGCCCAAAATTTGGGGTTGACCCCGGACAGCATCGTAGGAATGGCGGAGCTTGCCAAGAGCGATAGCCCGGGGGACAGCTTTTATCGCGGCCCGGCGTGGAAGGGGATTCTGGCGCGGCAGGTACGGCTCCATCTGGCGGCATTTGCCGGGGTAGGCGAAACCAACCGCATGAACGAACTCGCGGCGCAGGTGGAGTCTCTGCGCCACGAGAATCGAGAACTGGAGATGCGGCTGCAGGGGACCGAAGACCTGCGTGTGCGGCTGGACGCGGCCAATTTGCGCCTGCAAGCCGAGTTGGAGGAATTGCGCCGCCAGCTGGAAACGCAGACGGTTGCCCTGCGCGCGGCCCAGGAATCGGAGAGCCGGCGGCTACAACGCGAGCACTGGGAGGAACGCCTGCCGCGTGATGCCGCGCGCTATCGCCCGCGGCGGTCCGCCGATGTGCAAGCCATCGTCATCCATCACACGGGGCTGCCCGCAGACACGCCGCTGGAGCAGATTGCAGCCTATCATCGCACCGAGTGGCCCGGCATTCTGTATGATTTTGTGGTGGGGCCGCAAGGTGAGATCTACCAGACGCAGCCGCTGGACGAGGTGGTGGATACCGGCGAGACCTATCTGACCAACGGGGTAGCGGTCGCTTTTGCCGGCGAGTTTGCGGAGGATGCGCCGCCCGCCGCGCAGCTGGAGGCTGCCGGGCGCTTGATCGCCTGGTTGTTGGACCGTTACCCGCATCTAGGCGTGGAGCAGGTGCTCGGCCTGAGCGAATTGACCGACTTCCCGTCGCCGGGACCGCAATGGTTGGACGGTCTTATGTGGAAGGGCGCACTGCTGGAGGCGATTGCGGCGGCGCGCTCCCCGCGCAGCCAGCCGGTGGGGCATAGCGAGCAAGAGGCGGAGCTGCGTCTGCGCGTCGCCCAGTTGGAACACGAACTCCAGGTGGTGCAACGCTCCAGCCAGTTGATCTTGGAACAGAAGAATCGCCTGCAGAGCGAGGTGCAGCGCCTGCAAGCCCAACTCAGCGACCGCCAACAGGAGACCAAGAGCTACGTCATTCCCCAACCGGCGATTCGCAATATCGTGGATCAACTGCCCAAGCACCCGACGCTGCGCTATGAGCGCAGACCGCTGAGCCAGATCACCCACTTGGCGATCCACCATACGGCGACGCCGCCTACGGTGAACCCCATTCGCATTGCCGAACTGCATGTGGCGCCGGATCCGAACCGCGGCAAGGAAGCATGGCCCGGCATCGGCTATCACTACTTTATCCATCCCGACGGCGCCATTGACCAGACCAACTTGCTGGAGACCGCAAGCTATCACGTCCACCGTCACAACATGTACTCGGTGGGGATTGTCTTTGCCGGGAGCTTTATGAATGGCAAGATTCCCTCATCGGCGCAATTGCGTGCCGGGGCGCACCTGGTGGCGTGGCTGATGCAGGAGTTGAACATCCCGCTGGCGCGCGTCTGGGGGCATCGCGAATTCCCGGACAATACGACCGTCTGTCCAGGAAGTGAGTGGACCATGGGCAATCGCTGGCGCGACTTGCTTTTCGAGCGTGTCGAGCAGATTCAGGCAGGGGTGGGCGTCAAGAGCATTCGTCACTATATGCTCTTTTGGCAGCGTCCCTATCCCGGCCCGCTGGCGCGCCAGGACTTTGTCAACGCCATCCACTATATCGTGCGCTTTCGCCCGGTGATCGGCTTCAGCGTGCATGATGCGCGCAACGCCGAATATGTCACCATTGTGGGCAGCGAGTCGGGCATCAGCGCCAGCGAGGAGCGCTCGTTGGTCCATGCCGGGTGTCGTGTGGAGCGCATTGCAGGTCGCGACGAGGAGGAGACCAGCCGAATTTTGGCCGAGTTGGCTGCGCTGGGGCGGCGCTTCCGCTCCTTTGACGTGGACTTTTAGGGCGCGGACGCGGCGTAGGAACGGGAGGAGATGGCGAGCGGATATCGGCCCGGCAGCGCAGCAGGACTGAGCGCGGAGACGTCCGCGTACCTGGACTTGGGCGCGGCCTATCCGGTGACCTTGCCCGGCTTTCAGGGGCCGCTCGACCTGTTGCTGCACCTGATTGAGCAGGAACAACTGGACATTAGCGAGGTGAGCCTGGTCGCGGTGACCGACCAGTATTTGCGCACCATCGCGCAGATGGAACAGCCAGCGCCGGGCGCGCTGGCTGATTTTTTGGTGGTCGCGTCACGCCTGCTCTATCTCAAGTCGGTGCGCCTCTTGCCCAAAGCGCCGCAAGTGGACGACGAGGAAGAGGACGCAGGCACCACGTTGGTGCGCCATTTGCTGGAGTACCGACTGTTCAAGCGCGCAGCGGACGAACTGCGCCGCCGCGATGCGAGCGGGCGTCTTTTTCCACGTCCCCCCGGGGCGTTTGAGCCGGCCGGGAGCAGCGAGCGCACGGTGGAGTTCGGCGCGTTGGATGCCGGTCTGTTGCGCGCGGCCTTGCACAAGGCGTTGGCGCGTATCACGACGGTAGCGCCCCCGCCCAGCGTGCAGCCCTACACGGTGACCGTGGCGGAGCGCATGGAAGAGGTGCGCCGGCGCTTTGCCGCGCCGGCTGCCGAGCGGGAGCAACGGTTGGCGTTCAGCGATCTGCTGGCAGACGCGGACACGCGTGTCGCGGTGGTGGTGACGTTTCTGGCGGTGTTGGAACTGGTCAAGCAGTGCGAACTGGTGGCGATCCAGGAGACGACATTCGGCGAGATTTGGTTTACGCTTGCCGACTCGGAAACGGAGGGCGGGTCAGCGGCGACGCACGATGACGAGGGCGGTGCCGAAGAGAGCGGCGCCGACCAAACTGAGGATGCCGAGGAGCCGCAGGAGTTCGGGCTGTAGGGATCGCGCGGGCGCCAGCAGGTCTAGACCTACACTCAGGCTGGAAACCGCGGCAGGCGCAAGGGTGGGCCATGGCGTCCAGGTGGGTGTGACCGTGGGCGAGGGGGTTGCCGTGGCGGTCGGTGACGGAGACGGCGTCGGTGTCCAGGTCGGGGTGGGCGTCGGCGTATCCGGCGGGGTTGCGGTAGGTGTGGACGTGGCGGGCAACGGCACGACGGCGGCAACCGGTGGCTGGGTCGGTGGCGCAGGCGGGGGAGGCGGCGGTGTGGGCGTGGGTGGGTCAAGCGCAGGGGCGCTTTCGTCCGGGTAGAGCGCCAGGGCATCCACGAAAATCAGATTGTCGCCCGTGCTGCGCGGATGGTCCACCAAGAAAAAGACGGTGATCACGTTGTTCGTGGCGCGCGCCTTCACGTCAATGTTGACATCGGGGGGCGGGTAGTTGAGGATGCGGCCCGGTCCCCAGTGCATGGGACCCCAGACAATGTTCGGACTGTTGGGGTCCGTCCCGCCGGTGGGGTCAATGCCGAGTTGGCGTCCGAAGGTTTCCGGCGCGTTGGGCGCGCCCCAAGCCAAGCTGGCGCGATAGCCGGCTCCGGGTGTGACCTCGACTTGGGTGTAGATGCCGACCTTGAAGGTCCCGCCGTTGCTCCAGATACGCAGGCTGGGCGGCCCCCAGTAGGTGTCTTCGTCTTGCATGAAGGTAGGATCACCGTAGATGATGAACTCGGTCCAGCCGTTGGGGATTTGGCGCGGGGGAGCGCCACGAAAGCTGTCGAAGTTGCAAACGTGCGCGGGGATGAGATTGGGTG
>CAKZVN010000063.1 GCA_937922105.1 uncultured Litorilinea sp. | reverse complement strand
GTCGTGAAAACCGACGCGCAACACATCTTTGCCGAAATGCGCGGACAATTCGGGCGAAAGGTCCACGATTTCCAGCGGTCCCTGTTTGCGCCGGTCCAACGGACGCACCGTTGCGCCGAAGAAGTTGAAATAGTCGGTGGTAAACTGGCGCAAATCGGGACCGGGACTCGCCGGCTCAGCGCGCTGGCTCTTTTTGCTCATGCGCGCCATTATACCACGCGGCAGAGTACTGTCACGGCGCGCAAGCGATCACTTATGCAAAGCGCTTTTTCGTTTTATGCAAAGTTGTGGTAGACTGGGGCAGTCAAGCAAGCAGGCCCACGAGGGGGAGAGGATGCAGCGTCAAGTTACGCAGTTCCTGAATTACATGCAGCAGGAAAAGGACTGTTCAGCCAACACCACCGCGGCCTATCAGAACGACTTGGCCCAGTTTCTGCAATTTGTCGCCGATTATGCCCCGCCCACCGGCGCCAAGATCGAGGGCTGGCAGGATGTGGACGAAATTGTAGTGCAAAGCTATCTGCTCTTTCTCAAGGAACGCGACTATGCGTCCTCCACCGTGGCGCGCAAGATCGCCTCGGTCAAGAGTTTCCTGCATTACCTATCCGACATGGGGCAGATCAACGAGGACCCCACCAAGCGGCTGGACTCGCCCAAGGTCAAGAAAAACCTGCCGCGCTCCATCCGCCCGGAGGAGATTGACCTCCTCCTCGCCGCGCCGCTGGTGGAGCAGTCGCCCAAGGCGCTGCGCGACAAGGCGCTGTTGGAATTGCTCTACGCCACCGGGATGCGCGTCACCGAGCTGGTCAACCTCAACCTGGAGAGTGTGGACCTGGAGAAACAGGCGGTGACTTGCGGGGACGGCGGCAAGCGCACGCGCACTGTCCCCATCTACCCCGGCGCGGTGGCGGCGGTCGCCGCGTACTTGAACGCAGGACGTCCCCAGTTGGAGGTGGACCCCAAAGAGCAGGCGCTCTTTCTCAACCACCGCGGGCAACGACTGACGCGCCAGGGGCTGTGGCTCATCATCAAGCACT
Organism: uncultured Litorilinea sp.; assembly: GCA_937922105.1. GTDB lineage: Bacteria > Chloroflexota > Anaerolineae > Caldilineales > Caldilineaceae > QEUY01. The sequence continues at coordinate 1,504 of CAKZVN010000063.1, read as the reverse complement.
ACGTGCGCCAGGTGGGCATCGCCGCGGACGTAACGCCCCACACCTTGCGCCACAGCTTCGCCACCCATCTGCTCCACTCCGGCGCGGACCTGCGCGAAGTCCAAGAACGGTTGGGGCACGCCAGCGCCAGCACCACCCAGGTCTATCGCCAAGTAGGCGACGACACCGCGCCGGAATTGACCGTGGACGGACGCGCAGTACGCCCGCCCGCCAAAACACGCCCGCGCAACGCCTGATCCCCGCTGCGCCCCATCAAGCCGCTGAACCCCAGGAGCACCACGTGACCGAGCACTTCACGCTGCGCGACTATGACGAGACCGTTGCAGCCATCCGCAGCCGCACGTCCCACACGCCCACCATCGGCCTGATCTTGGGCAGCGGGCTGAACGACCTTGCCGACACAGCCGAGGATACTGCGATCATCCCCTACGCCGAGTTGCCCCATTTCCCGGCCACCACCGTGGCAGGGCACGCCGGGCGGCTGGTGATCGGGCGCTTGGCGGGTGTGGTGGTCTGTATCATGCAGGGGCGCTTTCACTCCTACGAGGGCTATTCCCTCCAGCAGACCACCTTCCCCGTGCGCGTCATGCAGCGGCTGGGCGTGCGTACCCTGGTGCTCACCAACGCCGCGGGCGGCGTCCACCCGGACTTGGCGGTGGGTGACCTGATGGTCATCGAGGACCACATCAATCTGCCGGGCATGGCAGGCAACAACCCCTTGCGCGGCCCCAACCTGGATGAATTCGGCCCACGCTTTCCCGCGGCCAACCGGGTCTATACGCGCCGCCTGCGCGATCTGGCCTTGCAGCGCGGCGTAGCCCTGGGCTTGCCCATGCGCCGCGGCGTCTATTGCATGTTGGCGGGGCCGAACTTCGAGTCGCCTGCCGAGATTCGCATGTTGCGCGGTTGGGGCGCGGATGCCGTGGGCATGAGCACCGTGCCCGAAGCCCTGGTCGCGCACCACGCGGGCATGGACGTACTCGCCGTCTCCACCATCACCAACGTCTGCATCGACGCGCTGGAAAGTCAAGACGAACCCAGCCACGAGGAAGTCAACGCCGCGGGCAAACTCATCGTCCCCCGCCTGCGCGCCCTGCTGCTGGACTTGCTGCCGCGGCTGGTGTGAGTCCGGCCTCGCCTACTTACGGCCAGACCACCTCTACCGGTACGTTGCGATTGACGTCTGTACCGTCGCCCACTTGCCCGTTCGTGTTGAACCCCCAGCACTTCACCGTTCCAGTATCCGTCACCGCACAAGTGTGCCAGGCGGTGGCCAACATGGTAACACCGGCACTCAGCCCACTCACATCGCCCGGTATTGAACGGTCGCTTACTGTGCCGTCGCCCAGTTGTCCCACGTCGTTGCGCCCCCAACACTTCACGCCGCCGCCGGTCGTCAGGGCACAGGCGTGGCTGTAGCCCGCGCTCACCGCAGCCACGCTGGAGGCTAGGCCGGTTACATTCACCGGCAGCGCGCGGTTGGCGGTGGGATCGCGGTTTTCCG
>CAKZVN010000062.1 GCA_937922105.1 uncultured Litorilinea sp. | reverse complement strand
AGCGCGGGTAGAAGACCCCCTGGCTGAAGGCTTCGGTCATGGCGCGCGTGCGCTGGAGATGGAAGTCCCCGTCGGGGGTGGCGGGCCACTCGGCGGTCAACCACCAGAGCCAGGCCCCGCCGAGCAGTGCCATTGCCAGCCCAAGCGCCAGGTCGGCAAACGGTCGCGGTGAGGCGACGGGCCAGGCTGGAGCAGAACGCGCGCTGGTCATCGGCGCACTATCTAACGACCGTCGCCATCACCTTCCGCCGGGGTCGGCTCCTCTTTGATGCTGCGGAGATGTGGGAAGAGGATGACCTCGCGGATGGTGTCCTTGTCGGTGAAGATCATGGTGAGCCGGTCTACGCCCATGCCGAAGCCGCCGGTGGGGGGCATGCCGTAGGAGAGGGCTTCGATGAAGTCGTCGTCAATGGGGTGGGCTTCATCGTCGCCGTGCCGGGCACGATAGTTTTCGTCCACAAAGCGTTGCAGCTGGTCAATGGGGTCGTTCAACTCGCTGAAGGCGTTGCAAAGCTCCATGCCCGCCATGAAGCCCTCGAAGCGCTCCACCAGCCGCGGGTCGTCGGGCGCGCCTTTGGCGAGCGGGCTGATGTCGCGCGGGTAGTCAATCAGGAAGGTGGGCTGGATCAGGTTCGGCTCCACGTGGCGGGCCATGAGGCTGTCCACGAGTTTGCCCCAGTTGCTGCGGGGGTCGGGGTCATGACCGATGGCGCGCATGGCTTGAGCCAGGGTAGCCGCGTCCGGGTAGGCCTCGTAGTCAATGCCGGTGGCGTCCAAGATGGCTTGGCGCAGGGGGATGCGTCGCCAGGGCGGCGTGAGGTCAATGGTTTGGCCTTGATAGGAGAGGACGGTCCCGCCTGTGACTTGGCGGGCGACATAGGCGATCATCTCCTCGGTGCGGCGCATGATGCCATGATAGTCGGTGTAGGCTTCGTAAAATTCCAGTTGGGTGAATTCGGGGTTGTGCTTAAAGCTCACGCCCTCGTTGCGGAAGTCGCGGCCGATCTCATAGACCTTGTCGAAGCCGCCCACGATCAGGCGTTTGAGATACAGCTCGAAGCTGATCCGCAGGTAGAGGTCTTGGTGCAGCTGATTGTGATGGGTGATGAAGGGCCGCGCGGCCGCGCCGCCGTAGATGGGCTGGAGGATGGGCGTCTCTACCTCCAGGAAACCCTCGGCGTCCAAATAGTCGCGCAGGGCGCGCACGATGGCTGCGCGCGTGCGAAAGACCTCGCGTACGTCGGCGTTGGCGATAAGGTCCACATAGCGGCGGCGATAGCGCGTCTCGCGGTCGCGCACGCCGTGCCACTTGTCCGGCATGGGCTTGAGCGTCTTGCTGAGGAATTGCATCTCGGTGGCGTCTACGCTCAACTCGCCGGCTTTGGTCAAGACCAACGGGCCGGTCGCGCCCAGAAAATCGCCCAGGTCTATGTGTTTTTTCCAAATGCCGTCATACCAGCCGTCGGGCAAGCTATCGCGGCGCAAGAGGACCTGGATTTGACCGGTGCCGTCTTCCAGGTCGGCGAAGCTCATCTTGCCCATGATGCGCAGCCGGCGCAGCCGCCCGGTGATGGTGACGACTTCCTGCGTCGCCGGGTCGGCGGCGAAGAGGCTGCGGGCCGCGGCGATGGTGTGGGTGCGGCGGACGCGCGCGGGGTAGGGGTCAATGCCCGCGGCCCGCAGCGCGGCCAAGTTAGCCAGCCGTGCGGCTTCTTGGTCCGAAAGCTGGGCGGGGTCGAAGCGTTGGATAGGCGACTCGATCACGCAACAATCCTTGCTGGGCGGGTTCGGGCCGGGTAGGCAACGTGGCGCTGCGGTCGTCGCGTGGACGAGCGCAGGCCGCGCCTACTCGACCCGCAGAATCTCGAAGATGATTTCGCCGCCGGGTGACTGCACGCTGACACGCTGACCGGCGCGCTTGCCCATGAGCGCTTTGCCCATGGGGCTGCTGTTGCTGATGCGCCCTTTGGCCGGGTCGGCTTCCACCGAGCCGACAATGGTGTAGGACTCCTCGAAATCGGTGCCTTCTTCGCGCACCACGACGGTGCGTCCCAGGCCGATCTCGTTGCCGGGTTTGGCGTGGTCCTCGATCACCCTGGCGTTTTTGAGGACATTCTCTAATTCGCGGATGCGTCCTTCCAAGAAGCCTTGTGCGGTTTTGGCCTCGTCATAGCCCGCGTTCTCGCTGATGTCCCCTTCGGCTTTGGCCTCGGCGATCATCTGGGCGACCTCTTTGCGCCGTGTGCCGGTCAAATAGTCGTATTCATCCTGGATTTTCTTGAGACCGTCGGCGGTCAAGTAGATCGGCTCGTTGTTTGCCATACTGCCACTCTCCATGAAAACACCGCCTATGCGGGCGGCGCCTCCGCTGTGTGTTTGCTTTCGCAAAGCAATAACCGACCCGCGCTCTTCGCAGCCCCTGGTTGCAAGCAATCCGAATGCAAGGGAGGCGGGAAGATGCTGTGAGGTCGGCTCTTCGTACGCCTTAGTATAGCCTACTTCTCCCTGGGTGCAAAATCCGCTTTCACTCCTGTGGCAAGCGTTGCCCACCGCGGGGCACACACTTGGCGGGAAGGAACCATCCGGGCTATCATGGGGGGACGCCTGTCAAGCCATGCCTACACCGTTGCGAGAACCGCCATGGACGCCCACGTGTTCGACCGCTTTGCGCGTTTTTATGATGAAGATTATCGCCACTATGACGAGGACCTTGACGCCGTCGTCCGGTTGGCGACCGATCTGGGCGGGCCGGTGCTGGAACTGGGCTGTGGAACCGGGCGCGTGTTGGTCCCCTTAGCACGCACCCAATTACCCCTCACCGGGGTGGATATCAGCCCGGCGCTGTTGGAGATTGCGCGGGGGAAATTGGGGCGGGCCGCGGCGCGCGTGAATTTGGTGCAGGCCGATATGCGCACGTTGGACTTGCCCGCTAAGGATTTTGCGTTTGCCTTTTGTGTCAGCAACACGTTCATGCATTTGACCGATCCGTCCGCGCAGATGGACGCATTGCACCGCGCCGCCGCTCATTTGGCCCCAGGCGGGCTGCTTTTGCTGGACCTTTTTCACCCCGACGTGGCGCGCTGGATCGAGGTCCATGGGGTCAAGGAGTTAGCCGACCGCTGGACACGCGCGGACGGCACACAAGTCTTGAAGTGGAGTGTGCGCACGGTGGACTTGGCGGCGCAGTTGTTGGAGACTCTCTTTCTGTATGAAGAGATCTCGCCCGCCGGGCAGATCACCTCCACCCCCTGCGCGTTCACCTTGCGCTATCTGTGGCGCCATGAGGCCGAGCTGATGGTCGCCGCAGCCGGGCTGACGGTCGAAGCCGTGTGGGGCGATTTTGAGGGGAGCCCCTACGGTGACCACAGCGATCATCTGATTCTGCTGGCGACCAAGCCCGCGGCTTAGCAGGTGGGGAAATCACCACAAGCCAGGTATGTCGTAGCGGTCAAAGGTCGCATCGCGTCCGACAATTACCTCCTGTCAACATGATGACCCATCGCAAGCAAAACGGGAAGAGGCCAAATCGCCCGGATAGAGCGCACTGAAAATGGGTAAGGGGGTTTGGTGTTGTAACCTTATGCAGAGTTGATGCGCGCGGTGGGGTTTGTGAAGGGAAGTACGAGCTATGCGGACAGGACTTGGATTTGTCCAGGATTAGGGCCGACAAAGCCGCTGCCAACCTTGAGCGGACTCCCCACAGAGTCTATATCGCCATTCGGCACGGTGGAGCACCTGGACACGTTGCCTGCTCGCGCGGCGCATCAGCGCAGCGCATGACCTGTGACGAAGGCGATCAAGAGCGCGTAATGGCTCAACCCCAGTAAAAGTGCCCACAACAGGACGCGAAGGCGGCGCAAACGGCGCGCCTCGCCGGACGCGTGTCCTGCCATGAGCAACGCCAGCGGTAGGAGCGCGGCATAGAGATAGCGCCCCTGTGGTTGCCAATCCACGACCCACGAGTTGTAGAGCGACGCGGCGACCGGCAGCAAGAGCGCAACCGGCGTCAGCCCCAAGAGGAGTTGATTCTGCCATACCCACCGGCGCCGGTTTCGAAACGCGCCGACAACCGTTGTGCCCGCGCTGAGCGCCAGCAGAATTCCCGCGGTCGGGTACATCCAGTCGGGCAAACGAACATCGAGCGGACCGAACCGTCCGTAGAAACTTTCCAGAGACATGGTCACCCAGTCGGGTGTCAGGGCGGCGCGCAGTGGGACCCCTCGCGCTGCCAGACGATAGCCCGGATAGACCGGCGCCGAAGGGCGCAGGTCCCAGCGTGCGCGCTGCTCGCGCATTTCTTCGACTTGCCGGGCGTACTCAGGCTGGGTCGCAGGGTAGATCATGTGCAGCGGCAACACAATCACCAGCGCCATCAGCGCGGCAATTGCCAACCCACGTGCGATCGTGCCGATCCCCTGGAGGGTATGCAGCGGTGGGAAGTCGCTGCGCAGGAGCCAGACTGCCAGGCTGAACGGTAGACTTACCCAGAGCGTTTGTTTGGACAACAACAGCAGCCCGGTTAACGTGCCGAAAAGGATCGCGTCCCGGGGGCTGCCGAAGGGATGGGCGCGCTGCGTCCAGGCGTAGGCGAAGAGTAGGCTTGCCGTCGTTACGGCCCATGCATCCGAGTTGGCATAGCTGTAGAGGTAGACCACTTGGGGCAAGCTACACAGGAGCAGCGCCAGCGCAAGGATGACCGTGTGTCGCCGTCCTAGCACCAGCAGGGTGGTTAGGGTGACAACCCACAGGAGGCAGTTGAGCAAGCGATAGAGCCGGTAGTCCAGCACGCACACGTTGCTGTCCAGTACGAGCGGTAGAAAAAGGCGGGAGTCGCCGGTGATGATGGGCGTGCGGTGCAGCAGCCCCCCTTCACCCAGCACGGGTTTGAGCAGGCGTCCTGCCTGCCCATAGAGGATGTAGACCACCTCGCCGCCATAGACACGGCTCCACCCGTAAGGGCTATAGCGCAGGCCGTCGGCGTTGAGCGGAGGGGGCCACCAATGCCGTTCGTAGTAGCAAAAGGCGTCGGCGTGGACGAACTCGTCCGGGTGGCTGTTGGGCCGAGTCGTGGTCGCGATCCGGACGGCGAGCGCAGTAGTGGTCAGCACCAGTACGAAAAGCAGGGGATAGAGACGACGGCTGAGCGATGATGCTGGGGCGGTGGGCACGTGGCAACCCTTCGTACACAACAGGACCGCACCGGCTGAAACCGGCGCAAGCGAGCAAAATGCTGTTGCCCATTCTACCCGACGACGGCGCGCAGGGTGCAGCCGCGGCAGGCGTGGATTGGGATCGTGCGCAACGCTTGGCGCGCACGGGACAGCGCGCTACAATGGGGATTGTCCGATTGACCTCTGGGCCGTCTGAAATGAAACAACAGGAGAGTTCACGTGCGCCGTATTGCGTGGGTGCTGGTGGCGGTGGGGCTGTTGCTGGGGGCCGGGATGCGCGGACTGCCGGCGGCGGCTCAGTCTCCGGCGCGTCTGGAGCCGCAGGAAGGCGTCTATTTCGGCATGAACATCCGCTGGGATGAGGACTCCATCGTGTCGGTGGCGAACCGCCTGGGCCATACGCCGGCGGTGGTGGTGCGCTTTTTCAACTTTCCGTTTACGCCTGATGACCTGGTGCAACTGGAAGACACGGTCTCGCAGGCAGCGCTGGCGGGCGCGATGGTGATGATCACGCTGGAACCCTTCGACGGGCTGGAGACGGTGACGCCCCAGGTCGCCGAGGATTTGGCTATCCGTCTGGCGGCTTACAACGCGGCTGGAGTGCCCATCTTTGTGCGGTTCGGTCACGAGATGAACGGCTCGTGGTATCCCTGGTGTCAAAAGCCGGAGCAGTACAAGGCGGCCTTTCGCTTGATCGCGGAGGCGGTCCATGCGCGTGCGCCCTTCAGTGCGATGGTGTGGGCGCCCAACTACGGCGGCGGCTATCCGTTCAGCGGCGGGGTCTATGAGGCGCAGCCAGGCACGCCCGAATTTGAGGCGCTGGACACCAACAACGACAACGTGCTGAGCATGGAAGACGATATGTACGCGCCCTACTATCCCGGCGACGATGTGGTGGACTGGGTGGGGATGTCGCTCTATCACTGGGGCCATACCTACCCCTGGCGCGAGAACGAGATTCCCGAAGTGGGCAAGTTTATCGAGCAACTGCAGGGGCGTTACAACGGGCTAGGCGGTGACGACCGCGCGGTGCCCGATTTCCACCAGGAGTATGGCGTGGCGCGCAACAAGCCCATTGCCATCCCGGAGACCGCAGCCATGTACAACACCGAGGAGGGCGGGGCCGACGAGCTGGTGATGAAGCGGGCGTGGTGGCGCCAGGTCTTTAGCGCGCAAACGCGCACGGAGTTGCTGCGGGTGCGGATGATCAGCTGGTTCGAGATTCGCAAGCACGAGACGGAGATCGGCGGCGCGCTGGTGAACTGGGCGGTGACGCTGGACCCGGCTATGGCCGCGGCCTTCCGCGCCGACCTGCCCGGCTACTTGATTTTCGCTGAGGGGGCGCCGATCCTCACACGCACATACCTGCCCGCGCTGGTGCGCTGAGGAGACAGAGAGTCTTGAGCGGACAGCTACATACAGCTGTCCCAATCATCGTATGAACCCAGGTTCGATGGCGTTGAGATTCCCACAGCTCAAATTTTTGACGATTCTCCATCCTCTCGTTTCCCTCTCCTCAAGTTGTCGATACCTCCAACTGACTGCGAGAACTTGTAGTCGTGGGTAAGTAAGCGTCAATCTCTGACGATATCACCATGGCTGACCGGGTATGTGTTTGAGGACATATCCGACAGTCCGAATTCGAAGGGCCAGAATCAGCAAACGTAACGGCTGCCAGTAGGTTACCGGCAGCCGTTACGCGCGTCGCCTTTAGCACTCGCTATAGCCGCAGACGGCGCATTTGCGGCAGCCCTCGACGTTGAGGAAGGCCGCTTCGCCGCATTCGGGACAGATGTCGCCGATGGGCCGTTGCGCGATGGGCAAAGCTAGTTGCTCCACTTGCAAGTCCTCCTTGGCGGGCGGCAGGTCGCTGAGATGCTCGGCGAGGACCTGCGCTACGCCGTCGGGTAGGCTGCGCACACGCTTGGCGCCGAAGCCCATGGGCCGCCCGCCGCCGATGCCCGCCATTTCGTCCATGACCCAACGCAGCCGCTCGCTGGGCGGTAGGCTGGCGGGCATGCGCAAGACCAGGCTGATCAAGCGCCCGATGGCCTCGCTGACCGCGGTCACTTCGCTGCCCGCCTTGCCCACGTTGAGGAAGACCTCGAACGGCTCCCCGCGCTCGTCGCTGTTGACTGTGACATAAGCCATGCCCAGGGGCGTCTCCTTACGATAGGTCACCCCGCGCAGGGTGGAGGGACGCGGACGCTTGGTCATCACCGGTTTGATGTCCACCACCGGGCCGGTGCTTGCGCTGCCGTTGCTGTAGGCGGCGTCGGCAGGTTTGGCTGTGTCTTCGCTCTTCTTTTCCTTTGTGGCTTTGGTCTCCAGCACCACTTCCTGGCGCGAGCCGGTGACGTAGACGGTCAAGCCTTTACAGCCCAACTCCCAAGCCAGCAGATAGGCCTTGGCGACGTCTTCCTCGGTGGCGGTCTCCGGGAAGTTACAGGTTTTGGAGATGGAGTTGTCCACAAAGGCCTGGATGGCAGCCTGCATCCGCACATGCTCCTCCGCGGTGATGTCGCTGCTGACCACGAAGGTATGGCGGATGGCGTCGGGGAGTTCGAGCACATCCTGGCAGCTGCCCACGGTGGCGACGCGCTGCTTGATGGCTTCTTTCTGCTTTTCGCTCATGGGCAGGGCGTTGAGTGCCTGCTCGAAGAGTGGGCTGGTGTAGACCAACTCCACGTCCTTGTCGCCGTCCTTGAAGTGGCGGATATAGCCCAGGGCAAAGACCGGCTCGCAGCCGTAGCCTTCCAGCCCACAGACCGTGGCGATGGTTCCGGTGGGCGCGACGGTGGTCTGCGCGGCGTTGCGGATGCCGTGGGCCTGGATGCCGGCGCGAATTGCGGACCAGTCCAGCTGGGGGCGACCCCAGTCACGGGTGTAGGGAACCAGGGGGGTGGGCGCACGCCAGCTCATGCCGCCGGGCTGTGTGTCGTCATAGATGGAGCCGGCAAAGGCTAGGAACGGCCCGCGGCGCTCGGCTAACTCGATGCTTTTCGCCATGCAGTGATAGCGCACGAATTCCATGATCTGCGCGGCGAACTCTTGGCCTTCCTCCGAGCCGTAGCGAAT
>CAKZVN010000061.1 GCA_937922105.1 uncultured Litorilinea sp. | reverse complement strand
GCCGCTGCGCGGCATTGACGGCTACAGCAGGTTGTTGTTAGAAGATTATGCCAACCGGCTCGACGACGACGGATTGCGCTTCTTGCAGACCATCCGCCAGGCCGCGACGCATATGGGCACGCTGATTGATGATCTGCTCACGTATTCTCGCCTGGAACGCCGCCAAACGACGCGTGTGCCGGTGGACCTTACCTCGCTGGTGAACACGCTGGTGGAGCAAGTGCAAGGAGGACAGGATGGGCACAAAGCCGACATCCGTCTCGAGTTGGAATGCACGACGTTAATGACCGACCCGGATGCGCTGAGCATGATCTTACGCAATCTGTTGGGCAATGCCCTCAAGTTCAGCGCAACCGTTCCCGCACCCGAGATCGTCGTGCGCACCGAGCGGCGCAACGGCAACTCTCTCCTCAGCGTGCGCGATAACGGCATTGGCTTCGACATGCGCTATCATGACCGCATCTTCGAGATTTTCCAACGATTACATCGCGCCGAGGAGTATCCGGGCACGGGTGTCGGTCTAGCGATTGTCCGCAAGGCCGTGCAACGGCTCGACGGTCGCGTCTGGGCGGAGAGCGCGCCCGGCGCTGGCGCTACCTTTTTTGTGGAGTTGCCCCAATGAGCAATCGGCTCGCACCTATCCTGTTGGTGGAAGACAATCCGATGGATGTGGACCTGACCCTGCGCGCCTTACGCAAGCGTCGGCTCGTCAACGAGATCCAGGTCGCACGCGACGGTGAAGAGGCGTTGGCCCAACTGGCGCGTTGGGAAGCCGGCGCGCCGGTGCCCGGCGTGATCTTGCTCGACCTCAATTTACCGCGGGTGAACGGCTTGGACGTGCTGGCGCGCTTCAAGAGCCATCCCCGTTTTGCCACGATTCCGGTGGTGGTGCTCACCACCTCGCGCGAGGATAAGGATGTCAAAGCCGCCTACCGGCTGGGCGCCAACTCCTACATTGTCAAGCCGGTGGATTTCGACAAGTTCGTGGAGGTTGCCGTCCAGATCGAGTTATATTGGGTCGTGCTGAACGAGCTACCGGAGTAAGCAGCCCTGTTCCCCTATCCGCTGTCGGAAGCCCCGGCGCGCTGCTCTATCCAAGAGGATTGACCCGCCATGCGCGTGCTCTATGTGGAAGATAACCCCAACGATGCTGATTTGACCCGGCGCATGCTGGCGCGGCTGGCGCCACAGATTGAACTGGACGTGGTGGACCGCGTGGCAAGCGCGCTGGCGCTCTTGGGGGAGAGCGCCACAGCCCCTCCTGCCTATGATGTGATTTTGCTGGACCTGCGCCTGCCCGACGGGGACGGCTTGAGTGTGCTGGAGCATGTGCGCCGCCATGAACTGCCGCTGGCGGTGGTCGTTCTCACCGGGGTGGGCAATGAGGAATTGGCTGTCTCCGCGCTCAAGGCTGGGGCCGACGATTACCTTGCCAAGCGTGACGACTATCTGACGCGCCTGCCGCGCACCCTGGAGACGGCGCGTGAGCGCTTTTTGGCCCAGCGTTCGCGCGCCCCGCAGTCAATCCACGTGCTCTATGTGGAGCATCACGAACTGGACATTGACCTGACGCGGCGCCACTTGGCGCGCCACGCCCCCCACATTCATCTGACCGTCACGCACAGCGCACTGGAAGCGCTGGAATTGCTGCGTACAGCCGAACCGGGAACGTATGACGTGTTGTTGCTGGATTACCGCTTGCCGGCGATGAACGCGCTGGACTTGCTTAAGGAACTGAAGCGGGAGCCGCACTTGGACATACCGGTGATTTTGGTGACCGGACAGGGGGATGAAGAAGTCGCGGTGCAGGCGCTGCGTCTGGGCGCGGCGGATTATCTGGTCAAGCATCCTGGCTATCTCTTTCAACTGCCGCGCACCATCGAAAACGCGGACAACCAGGCGCGGCTGCGCAAGGAGCGCGCCGCCTTGTATGCGTCCGAGGCGCGTTATCGGATGCTCTTCGAGCATGCGCCGGTCGCCATCTTTTCCAAAGACGTGGCGGGGCGCTATACCTCGGCGAATGCCGTTACCGTGGAGGCCTTCGGGCGTGATCCGGTGGGGCACACCGACCATGAACTGCTGCCCGCTGCCAATGCCGATGCCTTGCGCGCCCACGACCTGATGGTGATGCAAGACCAGCAACCCCGCCTGTTGGAAGAGCGCCTGCAAATGCCACACGGGGAGCGCATCTACTTGACGCGAAAGACGCCGCTGGTGGATGAACGCGGCGTGGTCACCGGCATCCTGGGGGTCAGCGTAGACATCACCGAGCGCGTGCGCGCCGAAGAGGAAAGCCGCGAAAACCAACTGCGCTTCCGGGAGCTGGCGCAGCACATTGACCAGGTCTTTTGGTTGGTGGAAGTCGCTAGCGGGCGATTACTGTATCTCAACCCGGCCTTTTCGCGCCTATTCGGCTATGGCGAGGCGGAGGTCTTTGCCGATCCGAGCCTGTTTGGCACCATCATTGAGGCGGAGGACCGTCCACGCGTCTGTGAGGCATACAACGTCGCCCGAGAGGGGCGCATCACCGACGTGGAATTCCGCACCCGGCGCAAGGACGGCACGCTGGTCTGGGTGGCGGGCTATACCTTTCCCATCTACGACGACAACGGCACGCTCTATCGCATCGGCGGCTTGCTGCGCGACATCACCGAGCAACGGCGCACGTCCCAATACGCCCATCAGCAAGAACGATTGGTTGCGGTGGGCCAAATGGCTGCAGGCATCGTCCATGATTTCAACAACATCCTGGCGGTGATCACCCTCTATACCCAGATGCTGCAACTCTCGACCCAATCGGCGACGCAACAGCGCCATTTGGCGACCATCTATGAGCAAGCCCAACACGCGGCCAAGCTGGTACAGCAAATCCTAGACTTCAGTCGGCGTGCCATTGTGGACCCGGTGCAGATGGAGGTGACCCCCTTTATCAAGGAATTGGTCCGCCTCTGGCAGCGCACCTTGCCGGAAAACATCCGTGTCGCATTGCATGTCGAGGGGGAGGGCTGGACGGTCGTCGCCGACCCGTCGCGCTTGCAACAGGCGCTCATGAATATGGCAATCAATGCGCGTGACGCCATGCCCAACGGCGGTCTATTGGAACTTGCCCTCTATCCTGTGGTGGTGGGCGAAAAGCACGCGCCGCCTCTCCCGGATATGGCGCCGGGCCGTTGGTTGGCGATTGACGTGCGCGATACCGGCACCGGCATGACGCCCGAAATCATGGCTCATATCTTCGAGCCGTTCTTTACCACCAAGCCGCCCGGCATGGGGACAGGATTGGGCTTGGCCCAGGTGTACGGCATTGTGCGCCAGATGGGGGGACACATCCAAGTGGAGAGCACACCCGGCGTGGGAAGTTGCTTCACCATTTACCTGGCGCTCAGCGGGACGCCGCCGGCGCCTTTGCCCGTCCAGGAAGGCGCCATGCCCGCCGGCGCAGGACAAACCGTGCTGCTGGTGGAAGATGAAGAGGCGCTCCGGCTCGCCATGACCGAGATGCTCACCGAACTGGGCTACCGGGTCTTGAACGCCGACAACGGGCGGCATGCCCTGTCCATCCTGTCGGCGCGCGGGGACGAGATCGCGATCATCATCAGCGATTTGGTCATGCCTGATATGGGCGGCTTGGAACTGTTGGAGGCCCAACGCCAGCAAGGCAATGGCGCCAGCCGCGTGCCCATGCTGTTGGTGTCCGGCTATCCGTTAGAGGATATCGAGTCGTTACAGCGCGAATATGGCGCAGTGGGGTGGCTGCCCAAGCCCTTTACCATGGAACAACTGGCGCAGCGCGTGGCACAGGTGCTCCATAGCGCCACGGTCTAGCCTGTCGCCTGGAGCAGGGCAGGGTCGTCGGCGCGGAAGTGACAGCCCATGCTGCGCTTGTTCTGCCAGGCTGCTTCGGTGACGATGAGCGCCGCCTTGACCGCGTTGCGCAGGCCGATCAGGTCGTCGCTGAGCAGGGTGCGCCGGTAGAATTGTTCGATCTCCGTATCTAGCCCGCGCAGCTCGCGCAGCGCCCGCTCCAGCCGCGCGGCTGTGCGCACCAGCCCCACATAATTCCACATGATGTGCTTGATGGAACTCATGTCCTGGCTGAGCAGCGCGGGGTCGGCTTCTTCGATGCCGGTGTCCTGCCAGGGCGCGATGTCGGTTGCATCAGGCCTGGGCAACCCCTCCGCCAGACGCCGGGTGATGTGCTGCGCCGCGCGTTCTCCCCAGACCAGCCCTTCCAGGAGTGAGGTGCTGGCGAGCCGGTTGGCGCCGTGCACACCGGTGCAGGAGACTTCGCCGACGGCGTAAAGATTGCACAGCGAGCTTTGCCCCCATTCGTCCACCCAGACGCCGCCGCAGAAATAGTGGGCCGCGGGCACCACGGGTACCAGATCGCGCGTGATGTCCACACCGTATTCGGCACACTGGGCTAGGATGGTGGGGAAATGGCGGCGAATCTCCGCTTCGGGCACATAGCTGCGCAGGTCCAAATAGACACAGGGAACGTCGTGCTTGAGCATCTCGCTGTGGATGCTGCGTGCAACGACATCGCGCGGGGCGAGGTCTTTCCACTCCGGCGCATATTGGTCCATGAAGGGGCGACCGTCGGCGTGGACTAGGCGCGCACCGGCTCCGCGCACAGCCTCGGAGATGAGAAAGCGCGCGGCCTGGCGGTGGTAAAACGCCGTGGGATGAAACTGGACATACTCTGCGTTGATGATACGCACCCCCGCGCGCTGGGCCATCGCCAAGCCGTCCCCGCGCGCCCCGGCGGGGTTGGTGGTGCGCAGGAAGATTTGCCCCAACCCGCCGCTGGCTAAAACCGTGGCGCGCGCGAGCAGCCGGCGCACGCGGCGCGTCGCCTGGTCCAGCACATACGCGCCCACGCAGGAGCGGTGAGCATAGACCGCCAGGCGGTTGCGCGCATGGTGGGAGGGGGTGAGCAGGTCAATGGCGGTGTGCCCGGTGAGCAGCGTCACGCGCGGGTGGTCGCGCAGGGTGTTGAGCAGGGCCAACTCGATGGCGCGCCCGGTGGCGTCGGCGGCATGGATGATACGCGGCAGGCTGTGACCGCCTTCCAACGCCAGCGCCAACTCGCCTGTGTCGTCGCGGTCGAAGCGCACGCCCACCCGGTCCAACAAAATGCGCCGGATCGCGCCCGGCCCCTCGGCTGCCAGCAGCGCGGCAGCCGGTGGATAGGTGTGTCCCGCGCCGGCGCGCAGAATGTCCTCGGTCAAACGCTCCGGCGCGTCGCCCGGCCCGGTATAGATGATGCCGCCTTGCGCCCAGAGCGTGTTGGTGTCCTCCGGCGCGCGGGCGCGTGTCACCAGGGTGACCGGAACACCGGCGTCGGCGAGGGTCAGGGCTGTGGTTGCCCCGGCGATGCCGGTGCCGATGATGAGTACGTCGGTTTCCAAGATGTCGGTCATAGCCGCGCTTTCATGCGGATGACCCGGTTCAGGGGATTCCCCAACCGGGCAAGGGGGCCATCCTGGAAGCAGCGCGCTTCCAGGATGGGTCGGAACGAGCCGGTGCGAGCCGTGTGCGCGTGCCTCAGCCGATGGCGATCATGCGCTCGACGGCGCGCGCGGCGCGCAGGCGCAACTCCTCCGGTACGTCAATCACATACTGGGTATAGCGCAGCGAGTCCAGTGTCTCTTCCAGCGTGATCTGGTTCATGTGGGGGCAGCGCACGCTGCACAGACGCAGCATCTCCTTGTGGGGGTTCGCCGCGGCGATGTTGTCGCCCATGCTACATTCGGTGAGCAACAGATAGCGCGGCGCCTCTACCTGTTCCACATAGTCAATCATGGCTTGGGTGCTGCCGGAGAAGTCTGCCGCGGCGACAACCTCCGGGCTGCATTCCGGGTGTGCCAGGATGACCACATCCGGGAACTGGGCGCGCACGGCGCGAATATCGTTCACGGTAAATTTCTCGTGCACCTCGCAACGCCCGTGCCAGCCGATCATGTCGAAATCGGCATCGGTATTGTCCAACAGCGCGATGTTGCTCACAGTGGCGGGGACCGCTTGACGCGAGGGGGTGATGATGCGTTTGCCCGTCTCGCGCGCCACATTGGCAGCCAGATATTCGTCGGGCAGGAAGATGACGCGGTCGCTCGCCAACGAGTTGATGACCGCTACCGCATTGCCGGAGGTGCAGCAGATGTCGGACTCGGCCTTAACATCGGCGTAGGTGTTGATATAGGTCACCACCGGCACGCCGGGGTATTGGGCCTTGAGACGGCGCACATCCTCCGCGGTGATGCTCTCGGCTAGCGAACAGCCCGCCTTTGCCGCCGGCAACAACACCGTCTTGGTGGGGTTGAGGATCTTGGCGGTTTCCGCCATGAATTCCACGCCGCAGAAGACGATGATGTCCTTGTCGGTCTGCGCGGCTTTGCGGCTGAGATAGAGCGAATCGCCCACGAAATCGGGGATGGAGGCGAAGAGGGCCGGCTCCATGTAGTTGTGCCCCAGGATGACGGCGTTGCGCTCAACCTTGAGCCGGTTGATCTCATAGGCGATCTCGGCCTTGATGCGTAGCTCCACATCAGGCACCACATCCGCCAACTTGGCTTTCATCTGAAGGTACATGTCGTGGGCCGACGTTGCGTGAATTGCCACCGAATGGTTCCCTTTCCTGGCTGGTCCGGCATCGAGGGCCGGAGCGTATGCGCCGTTGCCTGTGAAC
>CAKZVN010000060.1 GCA_937922105.1 uncultured Litorilinea sp. | reverse complement strand
TGGGCTTCCAGCGCCTGTAAGACGGCTTCAACGACCTGGACCGGGGTGCGCCCGGTGGTGTCCACTTGATAGGGAATGGCCGCGTAGGCGTGGCGGCGCTGGTGGAGCAGGTCGCGGATGCGGCGGCTGCGCTCGGCGCGGTCACCGGGGAGGAGGGGGCGATGCTGCTCGGCGTCAATGCGTTTGAGAATTTCGTCCACGGTGGCGGTTAGGCAGATGATCACCCCGCGCTCGCTTAGGACGGCGCGGTTGCCGGGATTGACCAGCGCGCCGCCGCCGGTGCTGATGACCAGGCCCGGCTCTTGGGCTAGGCGCGCGCAGAGTTGCGCCTCGACCACACGAAAGGCCGGTTCGCCTTCCTCGGCAAAAATTTGGGGGATGGGCTTGCCGAAGTGGGCTTCGATCTGCTGGTCCATGTCAATGAAGCGGCGATCCAGCCGCTCCGCCAGCAGGCGCCCGATGGTGGTTTTGCCGGTGCCCATGAAGCCGGTCAGGATGAGATTTTGGTCGGCAGGAAGAGTTGGTTGGCTCATGCTGGGTTGCGCGTGAATAGGGTGAAGTGAGCGGGATCGACCCGGGTGGCTTGGTGCATGAGGACGGCGTTCATCAATTCGATGGCAAGGCGCGACTCCAGGGTCACACCGGCGCGCACGCCGACGCAGGGGTCATGGCGCCCCTTTTTGAGCAGGAATTCAATCTCCTCTAGGTTTTTGCGCACGGATTGTTGCGGTTTGACGATGGTGGAGGTGGGCTTAAAGCCGACGCGACAGACCAGGGGCATGCCGGTGGTGATGCCGCCCAGAAGACCGCCGTGGCTGTTGCGTACATAGCCGTGGGCGCGAATGGGGTCGTTGTTGGCGCTGCCGGTGCGCCGGACGACGTCGGCGCCTGCGCCGATTTCGCAGGACTGCACCGCGTTGAGACCGCCCAGCGCGCCCATGAGGCGCACTTTGAGGCTTTGGTAGAGCGGCTCGCCCACCAGCGCCGGGACGTTGACCGCAACAACTTCCACGGCTGCACCTAATGAGTCACCCTGGATGCGGGTTTCTTTGATCAACTGGCCCGCGGCTTGGGCGAAGCCGGCGTCCAGGGTGTGGATCTCCGCCGCAGCCAGGCGCTCGTCCACTTCCGCCAGCGTGGCAGCCGGGATGCCGTGGGGATGCGCGGCTGCCAACTCTTCCAGGTAGTGGGCCAAGCTGAGTGTGCTCTGTAACGGGCCGACCTGACAGATGGAGCTGAAGATGGCGGTGCCGAAGGTATGGGCCAAATAACGCCGCGCGATGGAGCCGCCGATCACGTCGGAGATGGTGGAGCGATAGCTGGAGCGCCCACCGCCGCGCACATCCACAAAGCCGCGCGATTTGTGGTGCTTGACCAGGTCGGTGTGACCGGGGCGCACTTCACCGGTGGGGCCGCTGAACTGGCGATAGTCGTCGGAACGCTGTGACGTGGAGAGGACGATGGCTGCGATGGGTTCACCGGTGGTGAAGCCACGCTCATAGCCTGCGGCGCGCGCTTCGACACCGTCCAGCACGGTGACGATCTCGCCGCCCGCAAGCAGCGTATCGTGGTCTTCGCTGTAGAGACCGGAGAGCAGCGCGACGCGGTCTTGCTCGCGGCGGGGCGTGCCGTGTTTGTTGGAGCCGGGGCGGCGGCGATCCAGGTAGGCCTGGATGTCGCTGCGCGCCAGTTCTAGCCCAGGCGGGCAGCCGAAAACGATGGTGGTGATAGCCGGGCCGTGGGATTCACCGGCGCCGGCGACGGCGAAGAGCGGTCCGCCGAGGATTTCCATAGGAGTCAGTTTCCCTGATCTGCGACCAAAACAACAAGCGCGCGGTGCGGTATAGGTCGGTGCGCGCGCGGCGCGCGCGGTGCAGTATAAAGCAGGTGCGCACAGGACGCGAATCAAGCGGGGGTGGGTGCAGCGTCTGCGGCGGCGCGGGCCTGGCGGATGAAGTCCACTATTTTGCTATGGTCTTTGCGTCCGGGCGCGGCCTCGACGCCGCTGCTCACGTCCACGCCCCAGGGGCGCACCGCCGCGACCGCGGCGTGGACATTGTCCGGGGTCAGCCCGCCGGCTAGCAGCAAGCGCGGGACGGCGCGCGCGATCGCTGCGGCAACGGCCCAGTCGGCGCGATGTCCGGTGCCGCCGTAGGCGCCGGGAGTGTAGGCATCCAGCAGCAGTTGGGGCGCGTGGGGGGCGGGCCATGCCAGATGGGGCTGAGCCAGGTCGAGGATAGGGTCACCGGGTTTGGTGCGCAGGGCACGAAAGGCGCGACCAGCCAACGCGGCGGTTACGCTGGGCGGCTCGTCCCCATGGAGCTGGGCGAAGTCCAGACCGGTGGTGGCGAGGATGTCCGTGATCTCTGCCGCAGTGGCGTTGACAAAGACGCCGGCTGCGCGTGGGCGGGTGGCGGGGTCCAGCGCTGCCAAGATTGCGGCGATTGTGGCGGGCGGGCAGTAGCGGGGCGACTTGGCGTAGAGGATGAAGCCGAGCAGGTCGGCCCCCGCCTCGACCGCGACTTGGGCGTCGCGCAGGTTGGTCAGCCCGCAGATTTTGACGTGGAGCGGCATGGGGTATCCCTCAGGCGGCAGGCGCTTGCGCACGACCGGCGACGACGAACTCGCGCACTTTGGCGGCGCGCTCGCGCTGGGGCAGCTTGCAGAAGGTCTCGCCCACCAGGATGGCGTCGCAGCCCATCGCCGCCATGCGCTGTACGTCGGCGGCATCACGGATGCCGCTCTCGCCCACCAGGAGCTTGCCGGGCGGGATGTGGGCGCGCAGGCGGGCCGTGGTCTCGATGTCAACTTGGAAGGTCTTGAGGTTGCGGTTGTTGACGCCGATGATGTGCGCGTCCAGGGCTAGGGCGCGCGCCAGTTCCTGTTCATCGTGGACTTCGACCAGCACTTGCATCCCCAAGTCGTAGGCAAGGTGATAGAGCCGGCGCAGGTCGTTATCGCCCAGCACGCCCACGATGAGGAGGATGGCGTCGGCTCCAGCCATGCGCGCTTCATAGACCTGGTATTCGTGGTAGATGAATTCTTTGCGCAGGACGGGGACGGATAGCTTGAGGGCGCGCAGGCGCTCCTTGATGGCGGTGAGATATTCCAGCCGGCCCTGGAAGAAGCGGCTGTCGGTGAGGCAGGAAATCGCCGCCGCGCCCTGGCGCGCATAGGTCTCGGCGATGAGTTCCGGGTCCCACTCCTGGGCAATTAGGCCTTTGGAGGGGCTGGCGCGTTTAACTTCGGCGATCAAGCTGGCGCCGGGCGTGGCGGTGAGCGCGGCGGCAAAGTCCAGCGCGGGGGGCGCAAGCTGGGCGAAGGCCTTGACTTGGGCTAGCGGGACCAGTTCCATCTGTTTGGGAACTTCCTCGCGCTTCCACGCCATGATGAGGTCGAGCACTTCGCCTTTGTGTTTGGCGATGTCGAGTTTGGAGTGTTTCATGGGGTCGAGCTTCCGTGGGCTAGGCTTGGGCGGCAAAGCCGCGCGTCATGGCGACGTAGCGGTCGAGCGTTGCCAGCGCTGCGCCGCTTTCCAGCGCGGCAGTGGCGCGCTGCAAGCCCTCGCGCAGATCGCCGGAGACCAGGCTGAGCGCCGCGCCGGCGTTGAGCAGCACCACGTCGCGTTTGGGACCGTGGAGTTCACCGCCGAGGATGGCCCGCGCGATGGCGGCGTTGGCGGTCGCGTCGCCGCCCTGGAGGTCGGCGAGGGTGGCGCGCGGGAAACCCAATTCGGCGGGGTCGATCTGGAGCGCCGTGACCTGACCGTGCGCCAGGCGACCGGCGTGGCTGGGACCGGTGGTGGTGAGTTCGTCCAGCCCGGCGCCGGTTTCGTAATAGCCGTGGACCACGAGCGCGCCCCGGCTGCCCATGCGGCCCAGCGCATCGGCGATGATGGGCGTAAGGGCTAGGTCATAGACACCGATCAACTGATGGGTGGTGGGTGCGGGATTGGTCAGCGGGCCGAGGATGTTAAAGATGGTGCGCGCGGCGATCTCGCGGCGGGGGCCGATGGCGTGGCGCATCGCCGGGTGATAGGCGGGCGCAAAGAGAAAGGCGATGCCCACTTCTTCGATGCACGCGGCGGCTTGTTCCGGGCGCAGAGGGAGATGCGCGCCCAGGGCTTCCAGGACATCGGCGCTGCCCGCGCGCGTGTTGGAGCGATTGCCGTGCTTGGCGACTTTGACCCCGGCGCCTGCCACGATGAACGCGGCGATGGTGCTGATGTTGAATTTGTGTGTGCCGTCACCGCCGGTGCCGACGATGTCTAGAAGGGGCGCGTCACCGATGTCAGGGCGCACGGGAACGGCGTTGCGGCGCATGGCTTGGGCGCAGCCGCTGATTTCGGCGACCGTCTCGCCTTTGAGACGCAGGGCAGCCAGGAACGCGCCGATCTGGGCGGGCGTAGCTTCGCCGGTCATGATCTGGCTCATGGCTGCGTCGGCCTGCTCGGTGGAGAGGTCTTGCCCGGCAAAGAGCTTGTGGATGGCCTGTTGGATAGGCGTGTGGCTCATGGGTTGCCTCCTGGGTCGGTGCGAAGGATACGCGGCATAGAAGCATTCAGGCCGCGCGCGATGACAGCGCAGCCACATACGCAGCAGTCTGCGCGGCAAGGTCACCCGCGGTGAGATGGAAGGCTGTCGCGGCGGTGGCGATGCCGGCTGCCAGGGTCGCCGTAAGATCGGGCAGAGCCGCCGCCAACTCCGGGTCGCCGGCGTGGCGGTCCAGGCCGCGGAGCAGAAAGGCGATGTCGTCCAGCGGCAGGAGCATGCGATAGAGTGCGATGCGCGCTGCCAGGTCGGGTAACTCTACGTGGTTCAAGTAGGTTTGAAGCCAGCGTTCGGTGGCGCCGTCGCCCAGGGTGGTGGCGGTGCGATGGAGAAAGCGCGCCACGTCCAGCGCCGGGTCGCCCAGGCCGAACAGTTCCCAATCTACCAGTAACAGATGTATACCGTCCCAGAGGGCGTGCTCCAGGCGCAGGTCGCCATGAACCGGGGCTGGGAGCGCAGTCTGCCACAGGGGCAGGGCACTGCGCACGGCGGCTTGGGCGGCTTGGGCGAGCGCGTCCAACGTGGCGCGCAGGGGGAGTTCGGGGGGGACTGCGTGTACAGCCTGGGCAAAGCCGCTCTCGGCGATGCGCCAGTGGGTGGTGAGATTGAGCGGATGGGGCGAGAAGCGGCGCAGGTCGTCCAGGGGCGCGCTGTGCAGGCGCGCGACGCTGGCGGCAAAGGCGCTGAGTCCGTCGTCTTGGTCGGGGGAGAGGGGCACAGCGTCGCACCAGAGGTAGACGCAGAGTTGGCGCGCCAAGCCCTCAGGATAGCGGTCCACCCAAAGCGGGGCAGGAGCCAGGCCGTGGCGGTGCATGAGCGTATGACCGTCGAACTGGCGGCGGCTGCGCGCTTGCCCGGCATCGAGGAAGAGCTTGACCACCGCGTCTTGGCCCCGACAGGAGACGCGCCAGAGAAGATGGTCGTCACCCGACCAGGCGGCGCGCATCTCCACGTCTTTGCCGTTGAATGCGCTGCCGCTTGCGCCGGTGAGATAGGCGTGGACGGCAGGTGTGAGGTCCTGTGGGTGGACCGCAGGCAGGTCGGTCATGGCAATGGTTTAGGCGCGTCGTTCCTGGCGCAGGAAATTGGCGAGAATGGTTTTGCCGTGCTCGGTCAAGATGCTCTCCGGGTGGAATTGGACGCCGAAGATGGGCAAGTCGCGGTGGCGCAGGCCCATGAGTTCACCCTCGGCGGTGCGGGCGGTGGCGATCAGATCGGCAGGCAACGGTTCGGCAACGATCAGGCTGTGGTAGCGGGTGGC
>CAKZVN010000059.1 GCA_937922105.1 uncultured Litorilinea sp. | reverse complement strand
CGAAGGCTTCGCCCGCGGCGTCGTCCAGCGTGCGCCCCAGATAGCGATAGTCGCCATGTCCCGCCATGAGGATCAACTCTGTGTGACCGCCCGAAACGATGAGCACCAGCGCGGGGAAGCGGTCCTCAGCCGCATTGCCGTTGCCCTCCAGCCAGTTGGAATAAATGTGCCCCTCCAGGTGGTTGATGGGGACGAGCGGTAGGCCCGCGGCAAAGGCTAATCCTTTGGCTGCGTTGACACCCACCAGCAGGCTGCCCGCCAACCCCGGTCCGTGGGTCACCGCCACCGCGTCCAGCTCGGCGACGCGCGCAATTCCGGCTTTGTCCAGCGCCTCGCGAATCACGGGCTGGATGGTCTCCACATGGCGCCGGCTGGCGACTTCGGGAAAGACGCCGCCATAGCGCCGGTGCAGGTCAATTTGGGTAGCGACCACGTTGGCGCGGATAGTACGCCCATCGGCAATCACCGCGGCCGCGGTTTCGTCACAACTGGTTTCGATGGCAAGGATGGTGGTCATGGTTCGGATCGGTTGGTAGTCACAGGCGGTGTTGAACTCGTAGGGGGTGTCGGTCGTCCGGCCCAGACGAGCACAGCCAGCCCCAGGGCAATCAGGACGGCTAACGCGCTGAGTTTGGTCGGGCGATGGTCCAAAAGCAGTGTCAGCGCGCCGAACGCGGCGCAAAAGCCCCAATAGCCCAGCACAATCACGCGCTGGTGGATGCCGCGGTCGAGCAAGCGAAAGTGCAGATGGTCGCGCCCGCCCTGACCCGGTCGCAGCCCGCGGCGGCGGCGGTCCCAGATCAACCAGGCCACATCCAGCGCAGGCAGCCCCATGACAAACATGACCGTCGCCAAGCGTGCGCCGCCGATGATGCCCAGCGCGGCGATGGCGAAGCCCAGGAAATAGCTGCCACTGCTGCCCATGAAGATGCGCGTCAGAAAAAAGTTCAGCGGTAGAAAGCCCAACGCCGCGCCCAAGAGCGCCACCGGCAACGTTGCCACGCTCAATTGGGGCGGCTCCGCGGTATAGAGCATGTGCACAATCAACACGATGCAGAGGATCGCCGTCACCCCGGCAACCAGACCGTTGAGACCGTCCAGCCAGTTGACGGTGTTCATCATGCCCATGAACCAGAAGATGGTGATGGGCCAAACCAACCACCAGGGCAAGCCGTCCGGCCCGAAGATCAGACCGTCACCCAGAGGATTGTTGACATGCTTGATGAAGATCAACCCGGCGATGGCGATGACGGCGGCGACTGCCTGCACAACGTATTGGGGTAAGCTGCTCCACTCGTAGCGGTCGTCTAAGAAGCCGGCAATCACGCAGAACAGGCTACCCGCCAGCAGCGCCCACAAGCGGCGCTCCTCGTTGGGGTCGTTGCGCGGGGGCAGCCATCCTTGCCACGCCGCGGGCAACAGGTCAGGCAGCACCAACGTCAGCAGCACGGTGAGGAAGAAGCCTGCGAAGATGGCAAGGCCGCCGGTGCGTGGAATGACGCCCTGGTGTCGCCGTCGCCCGCCGGGCCGGTCCACCAGCCCCAGCGCCACGCCGGCACGCCCGGCAAGGGGAACCAGCAAGAGCGTCACGGTGCACGAAAGCAGCAGCACACCGAGGAAATAGGGGACAAGCGTCAAGCCGAAACCCCTAAAATCAAGACCGGGATGTCAATATCCGCAACACCACGCGTCTCCAAATCCCAGACGAATTGCTCGAAGTAGGAAACGCCGGTTGACATCTCGTCGGCAAAATCCTTGACCGGGACGATCTCTTCTACCCCGGCGTCAATCACACCAAGATTGCGAAAGATGGTCATTTTGGCGCACACGTTGTAGACCATAAAGGCGTACTTGCCGAATTGTATCTCTCCGCCCAAGCGATTCTTAACGAAATCAATCTTGCGATAGACGACACCGCCTGTCAGACTTGGCTGATATCCCGGTGTGTAAGCAGACGGAGTCCAACCTCGCAACGCGAATGCTCCATGAAACGCTGCATTGAGCGATGACGGATGATACAGCATCCTACCAGGCTCCGCCTTTCGCCGCTGACTTTGGTTTTGTACTCTGCGCTGTTGATCCCCGCTATCACTTCATGAACCTCAGCCAGTTCCTGCGGGTAACGCTGCTCCACCCCCTCGCTGCCTGGATGGAATGAGTAAATACCCGCCACAATCATTCGGAGGAGTCTTCCTTCTCCATGAGACGGCGGGGTTAGTAAACAGCTTGCCATTCGGCAGGCAACTGTGCGATCCTTTCATTGCCCGTGGGCTGGAAGACCGGCTTGCCCATAGGACGCACCTTGAGTTCCCCGTTGAAATAGGCGATAAGCCGCTCGCGCGCGGTCGCCACATAGGCCGGTTCTTTCTCGCTGCCCGCGGCGCGGCGGTTGTGCATGAGCGCGGCAATCAAGGCCGACCCGACACCGGCATAAGGATCGAGCACCCAGTCGTCCTCATCGGTCAAAGCCAAGACGCAGCGCTCCACCAATTCCACGGGATACTGACACGGATGCTCGGTCTTTTCCGGGTGGTTGGACTTGACGTTGGGGATATCCCACAGCGCGCTTTCCCAGTCTTGGGCGACTACCGTCCAGATATCGGACGGATTCTTGCCCAGTGGGTTGCCGGACGGTTTGCCCAGATTCGGTCCCTTGTAATGGCGCTTGCCCGGGTATTTGGACGGTACGCGCACCGCGTCCAGGTTGAACGTGTATTCCTTGCCTTTGGTGAACCACAGGATCGTCTCATAGCGCCCGGAAAAGCGCCGCGACGCGTGCAGCCCATGCCCGAAGTGCCAAATAATCCGGTTGCGCAAATAGAGATTGAACCGCTTGAAAATGGGATAGTAGAGGATGTCCAGCGGAAAGACTTCGCCGTTCTCGACAAAGTTGCCCACTTGCCAGCAGATGCTGCCATCGCGGCGCAGGACGCGCACCAGTTCGCCGATGACATTCGCTTGCGCTTCCAGATAGCGCGCGATGGAAATCCGGTCTTCGTAGTCTTTGCCGAGATTATAGGGTGGCGAGGTGATTACCAGCTTGACGGACTCGTCCGGTATCGAGGCCAAAAAGTCGTTCACGTCGCCAGGATAAAGCACAACGCGCCCGTCTGCATGAAAATGGTCGTCAATCCGGGGCGGCTGCGTAAAGAGCGGCAACGTGCTCATACTAGCGGAGTCCTTGTGTGCCATGCGCTCACGGGCGCAGGTTGGTCAGCGTGCGCGGGAAGGCAATCGTCTCGCGCACATGGTCCAGCCCGCAAATCCACGCCACCGTGCGCTCCACGCCCAAACCGAAGCCGCTGTGCACCACCGAGCCGTAGCGGCGCAGGTCAATATACCATTCGTAGACCGACTGGGGGAGCTGGTGGCGGGCGATGGCTGCGATGAGCTTCTCCGGGTCGCTCATGCGCTCGGAGCCGCCGATGATCTCGCCGTAGCCTTCGGGCGCGAGCAAGTCCACACTGCGACAAACTTCGGGACGGTCGGCTTCCGGCTCCATGTAGAAAGCCTTGACCTGGGTCGGGTAATGGTGAACAAAGACCGGCTTGTCGAACTGCGCCGCCAAGTAGGTCTCGTGCGGGCTGCCGAAGTCGTCGCCCCACTCGATGGCAGGGACCGGGTCGGGGTAGCCGGGGACCAATTCGCCCGCAGCCGCGGCGCGGTTGATCATGGCGACCGCCTCGTCATAGTGGATGCGCGGGAAGGGGGGCGACACCCGCTGCAAGTGGGTTGTGTCCCGCTCCAAAATCGCCAACTCGGGGCCGCAGTCTGCCAAACAGCGTTGCACAATATACGAGACGAACTGCTCTTCGATCTCCATCAGCCCTTCCAGATCGCAGAACGCGATCTCCGGTTCCACCATCCAAAACTCCTGCAAATGGCGGCGCGTCTTGCTCTTTTCGGCGCGGAAGGTGGGGCCGAAGCAATAGACCTTGCCGAAGGCAAAGATGTTGGCCTCGTTATACAGTTGGCCCGTCTGTGCCAGGTAGGCCGGTTCGCCGTGATAGTCAATACTGAACAGGGTCGTGGTCCCTTCGGCTGCGGCGGGGGTGAGGATGGGCGTATCCACATTGAGGAAACCGTGGCTGTCCAGCCAGTCGCGGATGGCGCGCACAATCACCGCACGCACGCGCAGGGCTGCCCATTGGCGTGACGAACGCAGCCAGAGATGGCGATTTTGCATCAAAAATTCGACGCCATGCTCTTTGGGGGTGATGGGATAGGGATCGGCGATTTGGTAGACGGTGACGGCGCGCACATCCAGTTCGAAGCCGCCGGGGACGCCGGGCGCGCGAGACTCAGCCTTGACCACGCCGGTGACGGCAAGGCTGCTCTCTTGGGTGAGCGCCTTGACCTGCTCAAAGGTCTCGTCGCTCACATTGCCGCGCAAGACCACGGCTTGGCAGATGCCGGAGCCGTCGCGTATCTGCAAGAAATTCAGTTTGCCCTTGCCCGTCTTGTGATAGAGCCACCCGCGCAGGGTGACGGTTTGGTCTACATAGTCGCCGAGTTGTTGGATGCGCACCACCGGGTGCTGGACCGGATTCATCAGAAATCGCTCCTGGCTCAATCACGCTGCGGCACAGGGGCCACAGTTGTGGGATGGCTAAGCGGCAGGCGCGCCGCCGTCCGGGCGCTCGCGACGACCAGCCCTGGCTTTGGCGCGGCGTGCGCGACGGCGGCGCCGTGCCTCACGCAGGGCCGCCTCGTGGTCGTCGCCGGCGGAGGGACCCCGTTCCGGCGGATCGTCGTCCTCGGCAGCACCGGCATCCGCCGCAGCTTCCGGCTCCTCCTCCCATGCCTCCTCATCGTCCCACTCGGCGGCAAGGTCGGGCGACATCACAAACTTGAAGGGCTTGGCGGCTTCCTCCTGGGCGCGCCAAAGCGGCGTCAAGTCTATGTTGAAATCCTCCAGCCGTCGCGTCACCTTAGAAAAGTGGTCGCTGCGAAACTCATAAGAATCGCGCGCGTCGGGCCGGATGACATGGGTGTAGACAAACGCTGGGCGCAGGGGCGGCAAGTCGGAGACATTGTCTTCGTAGACCGGCGTGGGGCGGCTGTCGGTCTGACTGCGCGACTTGTTGCGCCGGCGTCGGCGGCGTTCGCGCGGCTCTTTGGGCGCTTCGGCTTTGGCGGGCGCCGCGGGTTGTGGCGCTGCGGTCTCGCCCTTTGTGGGCATGCCGGTTTCCACCGGCTTGCGGGCGCGCCGTTTACTGCGAAAGGAGCGCCGGCGGCTGCTCTTGCTGTCTTCACCACCATTACTCTTGGATGTAGGACTCTCTCCTGCCATGTTCGTCACTCGCTTTGTCTGCACGAAGAGCGGCGTTCCAGTTAGGGCACGCGTAAAGAGGCGACGATCTCGCCCTGGGCGTTGCGGAGTTGCGCGGTCACGCCGCTACGCCATACGGCTTCGGTCAGCCCCCAATAGAGGTCAATGGTCGTATCGGTCCCGGCGCGGCTATGCACGCGCAGACTGCCGCCGGGAAAAAGTGGGGTATCGCTGCGGAAGATGTAGGTGGGGCCGTCGCTGCGTTCCAGCCGCCATCCTTGTAGGCTGACGGCGGTGTCGCTTTCGTTGATCACCAGAATCTGCTCATTGGCAAGGTCCCCGGGGTTTTGGATGCTGGTCAATTGGATACTGGCGCTTGACGCAGCGCGCGCCTGGGGGGTCGCGGTGGGGCGGGCTGCGCCGCTCATCAGCGGGATTACCAATCGCTGTCCCGCAAAGACAAAATCCGGGTTGGTCAGGTTATTGGCAGCCAAAATAGAATCCACCGTCACCCCGAAGCGCGTGGCAATTGCCAACAGCGTATCGCCCGGTTGCACCACATAGACTTCATCCACCGGCTCAGGCTCTGGGGTAGGCGTCGGGGGGATGGGCGTCGGCTCGGCTTCCGCCGGGGAGGGGACAACCGGCTGCGCAGGCGATTCCCCACCCGCAGGCAACGCCAACACCGGCTGAGGTCGCGGCGTGTTGATGGCTGCCAACTCCTCCGGGTCCGGGCGGCGCGCTTCAAAGACCCAGGCAACCACCACCGCGATGACGAGGCTGACCAGGGCGTTGACCAACACCAGAAAGAACAACTGGCGACGATTCATGTCGCGCGTGCGGATTTCCTTGCGAATTCCCCATCCGGGCGGTTTGATCGCCGATGCAGTCCCTCACCCAGACTGTCCGCCCCGTTTCCCGGCGGACACCGGCGCTATTGTACCGCAGACGGCTATGGGCATTGTAACATAGCGCGCGAGGAAAGTCATGAGCGCGGGCCAAGTGCGAGCCTGCCCACTTTTCCGTTGGCCTCGTTGGGCGTACAATCGAGATACGCTCGATCTTCTTCTTTCGTATTGGGTGAGCACTCTCGGCGAAGGAAACGATGGAAACCCAGGCAGAATTGACGCTGCAACAACGGGAGGCACTGCTCGCCGGATTGCAGGCCCGTTTTGACAAGCACATGCGCCGCCATCCGGGTCTGGCATGGGCGGCGGTTCAAGCCAGACTGGACGCCAACCCGGCCAAACTCCGCGCGCTCTATGCCATGGAGCAGACCGGCGGTGAACCGGACGTGGTAGGCTACGACGCGACGACGGGCGAGTTCATCTTCATGGATTGTTCGGCCCAGAGTCCCAGCGGGCGCCGGAATACCTGCTACGACCGCGCGGCCCAAGAAGCCAGAAAAACGGCCAAACCGGAACAGAATGCCCTCGAGATGGCAGCGGCGATGGGGATCGAGCTTTTGACCGAGGAGGAATATCGCGCCCTGCAAGAATTGGGCGAATTCGACACCACCACGTCGAGTTGGATCAAGACGCCCGCGGAGATTCGCAAACTGGGCGGCGCGCTCTTCGCCGACCGCCGCTACAATACCGTCTTCGTCTATCACAACGGCGCGCAATCCTACTACGGCGCGCGGGGATTCCGCGGCGTGCTGCGGGTGTGACGTGGGGCCGAGGGGCCGTCTCGTCTTGACGCCCGGGGCGACTCGGATTTTGGACCGGCGGATTTGCCCGCAAGTGACTACGTACCGGGCAACGAGTTGACAGGGGATGGATCATGCTTGAACCCATGGAGAGCCGCCCACAGCCGCGCAGCAATGCGCCGCTGTGGATCGGGGCTGGGGTATTGGTCGTCATGATGTTGGCCTGTTTGCCGCTCTTCGGCGTAGCCTTCTATCTGATGGCGCGACCCGCTGCCACCATCAACACCACGGCGCCTGCGGTGGTTGAAGTCGCTTCGCCGCGCGCCCCGGCCATCGCGCTGCCCACGCCGCCGGTGATTATTGCCACACCGGAGGGCGGTCGCGACTACGAGACCGCAGTGCTCGCCAATATCTATGCCCAGGTCAACCCCTCGGTGGTCAATGTCACCGTGCTGGGCCGCGCCCATGCCGGTGTCGCGCCCAATCGCCTGCCCCCGCAGATGGACCCCAACGAACTGTTGCCGGTGAGCAGCGGCTCCGGCTTTGTCTGGGATTTGGAAGGGCACATCGTCACCAACGACCATGTGGTCGAGGGCGCGGACGAAGTGCAGATCACCTTTAGCGACGGCACGGTCGCCGTTGCCGAGGTAGTGGGCCGGGACAAAGACAGCGACCTGGCGGTGCTGCGGATTGACCCCACGGGTTACGATCTGCGCCCGGTGCGCTTGGGCCGGCTGGAAGATGTTTTT
>CAKZVN010000058.1 GCA_937922105.1 uncultured Litorilinea sp. | reverse complement strand
GTGAGCACGCCTTGCTTTGTCTGGTTCGCCCGCGCACCTGGCTACGCTTTGCAACCTGGCTGCCCGAAGAGACCGGCATGTGGTACGCCTTCATTGCGCCCGACGCGCTCCAACAATTGCGCTGGGGCAGCCTCACCTTCGGCACCAACCGGGGCGACACCCTGGCCGTCACCTATCGCCTGGAAATCCCGCCCAACGGGCGGCGCACCCAGCCGATCATTCGCAACGAGACGCTCTACATCACCGTGACGGACCCACACCACGGCGCGCGCATCATCGTTGACTTGCTCCACCACCTGCCGGACGGTCATCCCTTGAACGTAACCGGCCCGGCACAGCACTCCTCGCAGACCGCGCCATGACTGTCGAACAGACCACCCCACCCCGCCCCCAGCGCCCTTCCTGGGACGACTATTTCATGCAGATCGCCTTTACCGTCGCCGAGCGCAGCACCTGTGACCGCGCCCATGTGGGCGCAGTCTTGGTGCGCGACCGCCGCATCCTCGCCACCGGGTACAACGGGGCGCCGTCCGGCCTGCCCCACTGCGACGAGGTAGGCCATCTCATGATCGACAACCACTGCGTGCGCACCCTCCACGCCGAGCAGAACGCCATCATCCAGGCCGCGCTCCACGGCGTAGGTACACAGGATGCCACCGCCTACGTCACCCACCAACCCTGCCTCACCTGTGCCAAGATGCTCATCAACGCCGGGATTCGCCGCGTCGTCTACGCGGGCAACTACCCCGACGAAAACAGCCGCCTCTTTCTCAGCCAGGCAGGCATTGTCCTCGACCATCTGCCACGCATCCGCAGCGCCGACAGTGTCTACCAGCCCGACTGACGCGGACCTCGCCTTCCCGCCCGGCTTTCTGTGGGGAACCGCATCCTCCGCACACCAGGTGGAAGGGGACAACACCAACAACCAGTGGTCCCTCTTCGAGCGCCGCCCCGGCGCCATCGCCGACGGCAGTATCGCGGGCCGCGCCTGTAACTGGTGGACGGACGCCGAAGCCGATTTCGACCGCATGGCTGCGCTCGGTCTCAACGCCCATCGCCTCAGCCTGGAGTGGAGCCGCATCGAGCCGCAACCGGGCCGTTACGACGACCGCGCCCTCGCGCGCTATCGCGCCATGCTCCTCGCCCTGCGTGAGCGCAACATCCAGCCCTGGGTCGCGCTCCATCATTTCACCAATCCTATTTGGCTGGAAACAATGGGCGGCTGGGAGAACCCGTCCGTCGTCGCCCGCTTCGCCGCCTATGCGCGTATCGCAGCCGAGCATTTGGGCGATCTGTGCACCATGTGGCTCACCTTCAACGAACCGCTGGTCTATTTGGGACAGGGCTGGGTACGCGGTCTTTGGCCTCCGCAGCGTCCTCATCCTATCCTGGCACGCCGCGTCTTCCTGCACCTGCTGGAAGGACATGCCGCGGCCTATCACGCGCTCCATGCTGCGCATCCCACGGCGCAGGTCGGCATAGCCAAAGCCATGCGCCGTTTCGCGCCCTTGCGCCCGCGCCATCCCGCTGACCGCGTCGCGGCCCGGCTCCGCACCTATCTCTACGAGGACCTCTGGTTTGCTGCCACGGTCCACGGGCGACTCTTACCGCCCCTAGGACAGGGTCATCGCCAGGCACACCTTGCCGGCACGCTCGACTTCATCGGCATCAACTACTATGCCCGGCGCTACGTGCACTTCACGCCCAACCCTTTGCGCATCTTCGCCCACGAAGAGAACCCGCCCGACGGTGAACTCGCCGATGCCGGCAGCCACGGTCCACCCACGCGCCTCGACCCAGCCGGGCTGCTGGAGTCCATCCGCTATGTCCGCCAATTCAATCAACCCATCTACATCACCGAACACGGCCTGCCCGACGCCGCGGACAGCCGCCGCCCGCGCTGGCTGCTCGCCCACCTGCTCGCGCTCCATCGTGCCCTTGCCGAAGGCGCAGACGTGCGCGGCTATTTCCACTGGACGTTGGTGGACAATTTCGAGTGGAACGACGGCTGGTCACTACGCTTCGGCCTGATCGCGCTGGACCCGGCAACCCAGACGCGCACCCCGCGCCCCAGCGCGCAACTCTACGCCACCATCGCCCGCGCCAATGCGCTCCCCGCCCGGCTGTTGCACGATTACGCCGTGCCCAACTTGGCCGAGTAATACCCCGGCTCATGCGCAATGCGCCGCAGCTCGTACGCCAACGCGTCGGTCGTCTGCGCCAGCGTATCCACCAGGCGCACAAAATCCTCTTCCGTCATGCGTGCGCGCGGCCAATCCGCCAACAAATTCACATCTCCCTCATCGTCAATCGCCAGGCGTGCCAAACGCAAGCGCTGATTGGTGCGTGCTAGCGCCAGCGCCAGCCGCGCCGTGTCCGCGCCAGGGGCAACGCGCACCAACGGGCTGACCGCAAAGTGCACCCACTCCTCGCTTGCCATGACATAGAGGTCATAGTCCTCCTCGCGCTCCGTGGCAAAGGTCGCGCGCCAAATGCCCGGCTCCGGCTCTTCGCACTCCCACTCCGCAGCCGCAAACAACTCCCCAATGGCAACCATCCTCCCCCTCCTCATTGCCGCTCACCAACGCGCGCCACGCGTCACGCTGAGCACAGCGCCGTGTCCCGATCACCCGGAGACGCGTCCGCGCCGGCTCGCCCATAGGACGCCCCCGTTACCCCACCGCCTATCGGGGACTACAGAGCGCCGAATTGACGCCCGCACCGGCCTATGCTAGGCTACACCACAACGAAAGGTCTCCAAAACCGAATCCATTTGCATCTGCTTGCGATAGATTGTTGCGTGCGGAATGCCTACCATCGCATGGTGACTACCGTGCCGGCGTGCCACCCCACACGCCCTAAGCCTGCCCGCACAGCCGCGACACACCCCATGAACAAACCCTCTCGTCCCACCAGGAGCGTACCATCATGATCCGAGTCGGCGTTGTCGGCATGGGCGGCATCGGCAATACC
>CAKZVN010000057.1 GCA_937922105.1 uncultured Litorilinea sp. | reverse complement strand
GGTCTTTATCACCGGCTTTTTGGTGACCGTGTTGCTCTACTCGATCTTGTTTACTTGGGTCTACAACAACAACCGCTGCAGCGTGCTGGCGATCATCCTGTTCCATTTCTCGATCAACCTGACCTCGCGCCTCATCTTGATGCCGGCGCATATTTTTGCCGTCGCCATGTTTGTGCTGCTTACGGTCGTGAGCGCAGTGGTGGTCTACTATGGGTGGGGGCGGCTGGTGCGCTCCAGCCCGGCTTCCTCCATTCCGGCTGCCTAACCGATCGGTTCAATTCTGCTCACATCCTGGGAAAGGAACTCTATGGAGACCGTCTTCCAAGTCAGCAACTTCTTGACCATACCCTTTTGGCTGTTGATGATCTTTGCGCCCACCTGGCGCTGGAGCCGGCGCATCATGGCTTCGCTGTGGACGGTAGTGCCTATCTCGCTGCTCTATGCCGGGTTGCTGGCGATGAGCATAGGCAACACTGGCGTGGTTGCCGACCTGATGAACCCGACGTTGCCCACCATTGCCGCGCTGTTGAGCACGCCGGAGGGCGCCACTGTCGGCTGGGCGCACTTCTTGGCCTTCGATCTTTTTGTGGGGCGCTGGGCCTATCTGGAAAGTCGCGAGCGGGGCTATAATCCCTGGCTGGTCTCGCCCACGCTCTTCTTTGTGCTGATGTCCGGTCCCTTTGGGCTGTTGCTCTATCTGGGGTTGCGCTGGGTGTTGAGCCGTCGCGCCGCCTAAGCCGTGACGCGTTGTCCGCTATGCCGTCGTCCCAGCGTCTGTCTTGCCCGCTGCGGGCCGTCCCATGCAAAGGAATCCACCCATGATCTCGCAGACCGAAACCGCTCCGCACTCCGTGTCTTTCTCGTTGCAGGGCCTGCGCGATCTGGCGGCTCGCGGCTGGCAGACTGATCGCCTGCTCACCTTGTCCGTGCTGCTCTATGTGACGCTGATTCCCGTGTTCATCGTCGCGATCTGGGCCGACCCGCGCGTGATCACCGGCGCGCCGGCGTGGGTCAAGCCGTTGAAGTTCGCCGTCTCCAGCGCAATCTATGTGGGAACTTTCCTCTGGCTGTTGACCTTTGTGCAGGGGCGCGCGCGGGTCGTGCGTCTGGTTGCCGCATTGGTAGCGCTGAGTTTCCTGATCGAGAATGGGCTGATCGGGATGCAGACGCTGCGCGGGACGACCAGCCACTTCAATATCTCTTCCCCGTTTGATGCCGCGGTCTTCAGCCTCATGGGCGGCGTGATCACCATGCTGGCGGTGTTGAATCTGCTGCTGGGCATCTGGCTGTTCCGCTCTGCCATTCCCGACCGGGCCGTCGCCTGGGCGGTGCGGTTGGGGGTGTTGATCGCGTTTGTGGGGATGATGACCGGCTTCCTGATGACGTCGATTCCCACCCCGGCCCAGCAGGCGCAGATGGCTGCGGGCCGCGCGCCTACCACCTTCGGCGCACACAGCATCGGCGTGGAGGACGGCGGGCCTGGGTTGCCCCTGGTGGGCTGGAGCACCGCAGGAGGCGATCTGCGTGTGGCACACTTCACCGGTCTCCACGCCATGCAGGTGTTGCCCTTGCTGGCGTGGTGGTTGACGCGACCGGCCCTGCGCCGGCGCACATCGGCGGCGCAACGCACGGGCTATGTGCTGATCAGTGGGGCGGCATACTTGGGGTTGGTGGTACTGCTCACAGTGCAGGCGTTGCGCGGGCAATCGGTGATTGCGCCTGATGGGTGGACGCTGGCGGGATTCGCAGCGCTGGTAGGGGTGACCGTCTCGGCAGTCGCGGTAGTCGCACGCCGGGTAGTGGCGGGGCAGGCGACGCGCTAAACTCAGCCGATCTTCCAGCCGTGTCCCTCAGGACCGATGCAGCGGACGTAAAGGCCGTCTGCTTCGGCGACAAAGCGCAGATGTGCGCCTTCGGTGGCGCATGTACCCAGCAGGGCACGTGGGTAGGTGAGGGCGAGTTGGGCTAGCGCCAATTGCGCCAACATGCTCTGGTAGTAGACGGGGTCGTCCACTGGGAGGTCCTCCAGCATAGAGGCACGGGACAAGCGTGCGATGACTTTGCGAGCGGCGCTCTTGACTTCCTGCTCAAGGCGCTGCTCGTTCGCAGCATCAGCGCCGCGCGGCGCGGTGTCCTGCATCACCGGTTCTTGATCCGAAGTCTGCACGTGCGTCATCGGCATGGGGTGACCTCCTCAGGAACGTGCGGCGGGCGCTTGGGCGCCACGACCGGGTTAGCAATGGTCCGGCATCCACGCTGAGCGTGCCTATACTTTACTCGACCGGCCCACCAAACGCAAACCATCGCGGCGAATGGTCTGGGGGCGGCTTACCAGAGGGTGACGACGCGTTCGCTGCCGTCCTTGAGCTTCTGGCGGTTGGGGCGCAGCGCAAGGATGACCGATACCAGGGTGATCACGCCATAGACGAAATAGGGCCAAAAGAGCGCCCAATCGTCCAGCATGGCGACCAGGAAGATGGCAAAGGTCGCCGCGCCCACCCCGAAGGTCGCCACCGACGCAATGCGGCTCCACCAAAAGAGGAGGATGCCGATGAGCCAGACCATGCCGCCCACCATGGGGTAGAGGACCATGGTGGTGGCTGCGCCGGTGATGCCGCCTGCACCGCCCTTGAAGCCCAACAGGAACGACCAGTTGTGACCGACCACCGCCAGCCCACCCGCCAATGCCTCGGCGAGACGCAGGGCTGCGGTATAGCGCACGGCTTCTTCCACCGCCATGGCAGGCGGCTCCGGGAAGAAGAGGCCGAAGAGCGCGCGGATGATCCAGATGGCGATGGCGCCCTTGAGCGCGTCGCCCAACACGGTGGGGATCGCGGCCTTGAGACCGGCTGCGCGCCAGGCATTGGTGCCGCCGGTGCGCCCGCTGCCGACGGTGCGGATGTCCACGCCATACAGACGGCAGACATACAGCCCCACCGGGATGGACCCCAAGAGATAGCCGAGCACCGCGCCGATGGGCGCCATCAACCAGATCATGTTAACCAACCACTTCTTTCAGGGCAGCCAGGGCTGCGTCGTAGTCCGGGTGTTGCCCGATGACCGGGACGTATTCGGCGTAGCGCAGCACGCCCGCGGCGTCCACAATAAACATCGCGCGCTGGTTCAAGCGGAACGCGGGGATGTAGGTCCCATAGGCTTGACCGAACGCCATGTCCAGGTGATCCGAGAGCATTTTGACTTTGTCCACGCCGGCTGCGCCACACCAGGAGGCTTGCGCCATGGGCAGGTCGGCGCTGACGGTGAGGACCGCCACGTTGTCGCCCATCTGTGCGGCGACTTCGTTCATGCGTCGGGTCTGGGCATCACAGATACCGGTGTTGATACTGGGGACGACGCTGATCAGGCGGACTTTGCCTGCGGTGTCGCCCAACAGACGGAAGCGACCCGCGGTTAACGGCCCGCTGTTGTCGGCAAGTTCCACGTCGGGGGCCGGCGCGCCGGGTTGTAGCGCCGGGCCGGCTACGGCATACGTTTTGTCGCGCAATTGAACTGTTCGCTCGCTCATGCGTTTTTTGCTCCGTGCAGAGAAGAATCTTTCAGGGCTGGAAGCGCTCGGATCATTCGACACGTTGCACCGGGTGCAGAATCCTGTGGCAACGCCGCGCCCATTTTAGACCGGTCTGCCGGAGATGCAAAACTTTCGTACAATTTTTGCCGCCCTTTACGTTTGGGAAGCCGCGCGGCTTAGCTTTGTCGCGTGGGCGAGATCACGGGAATGGAGGCGTTGGGCTTGGGCCGCGGCAATTTGCCCGGCTCTTCCACCGCGATGCCCTGGATGCTCACCTCGGCGCGCAACAGCACGCCGTCATCCATGTAAAAGCTGTTGACATGCAGCGCACCGTAGACTTGGCAGCCGCGCAGCAATTCGACGCGGTCGGCGTGGATGGCCCCGCGAAAGATGCCGCGGATGCTGACTGTCTTGGCGCGGATGTCACACTCCACGTGCGCGGTCTCGGTGAGGACCACATTGGCTGCGCTCTCGACGCGCCCGCCGTCCACCATGCCGTCAATGCGGATGCTGGTGTCGCTGCGCAGATCGCCGGAAAAGGAGGCGCGCGGGCCGATGATGACTTCGATGGCGTCGGCTTCCGGTCGTTGTGGTCGTCCGAACACGGTAACTCTCCTGGGTAACGTAGGCGCGGCTCAGGCCAAGATCAGCCGCTCGGA
>CAKZVN010000056.1 GCA_937922105.1 uncultured Litorilinea sp. | reverse complement strand
CGGCGCCGGCGCGCGCGGCAAGGAGACGTGGGCAAGCACGATGAGCCGGGCAAAGACAGAGCGTTGCCTGGTCGGTCAGCAAGATAGGGGCGGGTTGGGGCGCGGCAAAGCAGCGATTCTCAAAACTGGGGTGAAGAATCGGCTCTTGGCGCCCACCGTTTTCACCCTCGGCGCCCAGGCGCGGGCAAATGCGCGGACCTGGTGCGGCGGGTGGCGGAAAAGGACCGGTCATTGTGCAGCCTGCGGGACGTTGTCGAGCCAACGCGCAGCGTGCGCGAGCGCCTCTTCGCGTGTGGTGATCTCACCCACCATTTGGGCTTCGGTCAGATATTCCAGGAGCTGTCCCAACTGGACACCGGGTTGAAGGCCGAACTGATGCATCAGAATGGAGCCGTTGACCAAAGGGACAACCGGTTGCGCTGGCTTGTCTAGGGCATAGGCAAACAGGCCCGCCAAGTGTTGCAGGTAGCTGGACCAATCCGGCGGAGGCGCGCCGTAGATGGCTTGAACATCG
This sequence comes from uncultured Litorilinea sp., assembly GCA_937922105.1. GTDB lineage: Bacteria > Chloroflexota > Anaerolineae > Caldilineales > Caldilineaceae > QEUY01. The sequence continues at coordinate 2,895 of CAKZVN010000056.1, read as the reverse complement.
GCAAGCGCCAGAAGCAGCACGTCGATACCGGGCGCGGGGTTTGCCTGGCGTCCGCCGGTATCGCGAAAGAAGCGAAAGCAGGCCCGGCGGCTGATGGGTTCCGCCGGAAACGCGCTGTGGAGATGATGCGGTCGCATGTGGTGTTGGATGACCGCAGTGGCAGCGTCAATCTCGGCGCGCGCAAAGCGCAGGTGCTCCAGACGCGCGGCGGATAGTTGTGCGCCGACCTCTTCATGACCGAAGAAACGGGTGCGACTTTCGCCGGACGCACCAGCTTCGACGCTCTGCGTGGCAGGCTTGCCGATGTCATGGAGGAGCGCATACCAGATGAGCCAGTCGCTGCGCGGGCGGCCCGCTGCCAACGGCGCGACCAAATGACGGCGGAGTTGATAACGCCATTTGCCCAGAGCTTCGGCGAGGTCGGGGTCAATGTGCGCCGGTTTACCCAGCACCCAACGCGCGAGATTGGCGGCATAGTCAACGGCGCGCAGGGTATGGTGATAGACATCGGCAGTATGGGGTGCCGATTGCCGGACGCCCTCCAGCGCGGTGACCTCAGGGAGAACGATCGGAAGTAGACCCAGTTGGGCAAGCAACTCAATTGCCTGGACAGGTTGCGGCGCGGTGACGCTTTTCCACAGTTCGTCGCGCACGCGCTCGGTGCTGACGCGCGTCAAATAGTCGGATAGACGGCGAATTTGTGCGGCGGTGGCGTCTTCGATGGTGAACTCCAACTGGGCGGCAAAGCGCACGGCGCGTAGGAGCCGCACCGGGTCGTCGGCTAGGCTCACGGTGCTGACACGGCGGATGAGACGGCGCTGCAGGTCGTCCTGACCGCGACAGGGGTCAACTAGGCGCGGGGTTGCGAGCGGGTCGGAGATCGCCATGGCGTTGATGGTGAAGTCACGCAGTAGGAGGTCGGTCTCCAGCGTGGATGCGCGCAGCGAGGCGATGTCGCAGACCAGGGTTTCACCAGTGCCCGGCATGAAGACAAGGCGGGCAACCGCACGGGTTTCGTCTAAGGCAAAGTAAGACCAGCCGAGGCGGTCGGCGACGCGACGCGCTGTGTTCAATACGTCACCTGTTTCGACGACAAGGTCGAGATCAGTGACCTCGCGATGGCGCTCGAGGAGGAGGTCACGCACGACGCCGCCCACCAAGTGGAGCGGGATGTGTTCTTGGGCCAGGCTTTCAAGCAGGGCAGTGAAGGCTGGGTTCGGCGACTTCCAAAGCATGGGTGTGGCCCGAATCGGCATAAGGACAGGTAGGCGGCGCAGCGGCGTCACCTAATCGGTGAGTAACGCCCTGAATTATAACAGAAGCGCCGCGGATGATAAATCCGGGGTGTAGTGGGGGGTGCGTCCCACGAGTTTGGTGAAGTTGAACCCCACCCCGGCCCTCCCCAAGTTGGGGAGGGAGCGCGTTCCTCCTCCAACCTGGGGAACGTTGGGAGGGGGTGTTCCGCTGCCCAAGATGGGGGATGCGCCCGTGTCGTAGTCAATTCCCTGGGTGGGGCGTCCTAAGGATGTGGCGACAGCGTTTGACTGTGCGGTTGCTCCATGCTAAGATAGTTGGTAGCGACGGCAGAAAGCGTGCCCCAGTAAGCGCCGTCGTTCCTCTGGCCCACCGTCTAAAAACGTTCTACCGAGTTCTTCTGAATCGAGGAGAGACGCCTATGTCTTCGCGAACGACGCGACATGTTGTCGTGAGTCTTTTGGTACTTGCGGCGCTGGTGCTCGGCGCCTGTGGCGCGCCCGCGCCGGCGCCGGCTCCTGCTGCTCCGGCAGCGCCGACTGCCGCCGCGGTGGAAGCGCCGTCCGGTGAGGCGATCACCTTGCGTTGGCGCACACGACCGGACAACCAGGAAGAGATCAATGTCTATCAGACCATCAGCGACGAGTTGGATGCTGCGCTGGAGGGCATTCGTCTGGTCTATGAACCAGGCGGCAGCGAGACGGCTTCGTATCAGGATGTGCTCAAGACCGAGATCGCAGCCGGTACTGCGCCGGACGTTTTCTGGATTCCGGGGACGGATGTGGCGGATTTTGCCACGCGCGGGCTGATCCTGAATGTGGCGTCCTTTGCCGCTGCGGACAGTGACTTCAACGTGGCGGACTTCTATCCCGGCCCTATGGAGTTCCTGACCTACAACCCTGAGACGGGCGCCAACGACGCGCTGTGGGGCTTGCCGCGCGATGTTTCGACGTTTGTGCTTTATCTGAATCTAGACCTGTTGGCTGAGGCCGGCGTGGATGACCCGCGCGAGTTGGCAGCCGCAGGACAGTGGGACTGGGACGCCTTCCTGGCGACGGCCCGAGCGACCCGCGCACTCGGCTCGGATATCTTCGGCTATGGCGCCAATGCGTGGTGGGGGCCGTATGGTGTGTGGTTGAACGCAGCAGGCGGTGGTTTCTTCAACGAAGAGCGGACCGCGTGCGCGTTGGACACGCCGGAGTCGCTAAGAGGGTTGGAGTTCCAGCGCTCGCTCTACCAGGAGTATGATGTGGCTGTGCCCTACGGGGAGGATAGCGAACCGCCTTTCCGCGCCGGCAAGGTTGCCATGTTCCAGAATGGGCGCTGGGCGACGCCCGGCATCCGCACGGTAGCCTTCAACTGGGATGTGGTGGAACTGCCTAAGGGACCGTCCGGTCATATGGGCAACTGGCTTTTCTGGGGCGCCTACGTGATCAACGCCAACACCCCGCACCCGGAGGCGGCGTGGGAGTTGATCCAGGCGTTGACTACGGCGGAGACGCAGGGCAAGGTTGCGGCGCTGGGCACCAATATTCCCAGCCGGGTCAGCCAGGAGGCCTTCGATGCCTTCTTGACCTTTACGCCGCCCGCCAACAACCAGGCCTTCCTCAACGGTTTGGCGGATGACCCTGCGGTGGAAGG